>JAJZKQ010000008.1 GCA_021804095.1 Microcaldota archaeon
AGAAGAAAGCGGATGATGCTGCATTTTGCAGTATTTAATCTGTGAGACATACAAAGGAGGCATAGTCTAATGGTAGGACGGCGCCTTTACACGGCGTAGGCCTGGGTTCGATTCCCTGTGCCTCCATACAGAATCCATTAAATTACCTGATTTTAATATTGTTAAAGCTCCCTATTTAAAGCAGTTGGGTTCGAAAATACCGAGCCTCTTTTCAGGGCATTTGAACGCATCGAGAATTCATGCCTCCACGCCCAGCCAGCAAGCCCAGCACTCACGCCATGCGTTCGTGCGCTCAAGCTTAAGCCCAAGCCAAGAAAACACGCCACCAGAGCCGACTCCGTCGGCGTTCGGCGTGTTTTCGCTGATTCCGAGCCAAGCCGGAGTCCGATTCTCCGCGGGCCCGAAGTGCTGGACAACTACACTACCAGTTCAATTCTCCTTGCCGGAACAGTTCGAGAATTCATGCCTCCATCCGTGGTCTTATGCTAGAGGCTCAGAGGCTCATAAAAGAGGTGTTAGGCATGGATAGGGAAGCCATCCTAGAGCTTGAGAGCGTGGAAGCCAAGATAAACGAGCTACTTCCAAGAATAGGCAAGCACAAGATAGAGGAGATTCAGAGGCTCATAGCAAAGCACTACGTAAAGAGGTTCAAGGGCAAGAGGAAGACGCCTAAGTATGGCAGTCTTAACAAGGGCTTTACTGACAATCAGATTCATATCTTCTTCAAGTCCATCCGAAACGAGAAATATCGGCTTCTTTTCAGCTATCAGGCACAGCTAGGGCTTAGGATAGGCGAAGTAGTAAGGCTAAACCTAAAGGACATTAACTTTCAGAGCAGGGAGCTAAGGATATTCACGGAGAAGGCTCAAACGATAGACACGCTTGTTATTCCGCTTAAGCTCTTCGAAGAAACTCAGACCTTCATAAGCTCCTTCAAGAACGAGATAAACGAGGCTCAAGGCTACGTTTTCTTTAGAGATCCAAACAAGAGCCACAGGGAGGAGGGCTTCATCGAGCCTAACTATGTGAGAAAGGTATTCAGACAGTATGTGATAGAAGCCATGCTTGACGAACAGGCGTATGGTGTATCTGATGAAGATAATGGAAGAACTCAGAGGCAGCTTCACAGACTCACCACGCACAGCCTAAGGCACTACGCAATAACAAGGTTCGCAAAGCAGGTAAATGGCAATCTTGTGCTTACCAGCAGGTTCGCTAGGCACTCTGAGCCGAGCATCACGATGACCTACATAGCTAAGGACAAGGAGCAGCTTTATGCTGAGATAGACAAGGCGTTTTCTGCAAGATGAGAATAGAAACCACAGGAACATTTAAGTAAGTTAAAATAGTTAGGACTAATAGAAATATCTGCTGAAGGCGAAAGATATGTATGGAAAGCATGGAAAAGAAAAGAAGAAGCTGGTGAAAGTATGGGCGTATTTATACGAAAGTATATAAATTTATATTACAATAAATTATCACAAAAGTGCGCATGGCAACGCTATACAAACAGCCAACTATTTCTGGGTGATAAAGTAGAAGAAACATTAAGAGTTAGCGTATGCCATATACAAAGGTGTATTTATGACTAATGAATACTTTAAAAAGATAAAGACATACGGAAGCAGTTTAGATAGCTGGGACAACATGTTAATTTTTGGCGATAATTTAGTTGCACTAAAAGACTTATCAAAAGACAAAAACGTAGCTGGAAAAGTAAGTTTAATCTATATTGATCCGCCATTTTCTACTAATAACACGTTCAAAGGCGGCGATGAAAGAACAGCAACAATAAGTAGTAGTTTTGCTGACGAAGTTGCTTATGAGGACACTCTTTCAGGCACCGAATACTTAGACTTTTTGAGAGAAAGGCTATACTTACTGAGAGAGATATTAGCCGATAACGGTTCGATTTATGTTCATATAGATTACAAAGTAGGCCACTACGTTAAAATACTAATGGACGAAGTATTTGGCCGTAGGAACTTTATTAACGATATAACAAGGATAAAATCAAATCCCAAGAACTTCAACAGAAAGGCCTATGGAAATGTAAAAGATATGATATTGTTCTACTCCAAGACTAAAGACTTTATTTGGAACAATCCTACCAAAAGCTTTTCTAAAAAGGACATTAAAAGACTGTTCACCAAGACTGACAAAGACGGACGCGTCTATACTACTACACCTTTACATGCACCAGGAGAAACGCTAAAGGGCGATACAGGAAGAACGTTTAAGGGAATGTTGCCACCATCGGGTAGACACTGGAGAAACTCGATCGAGGAACTAGAAAAACTAGACAAGAAAGGCCTAATCGAATGGTCTAGTAATGGTATCCCTCGTAAAAAAATATACGCAGAGGACTATGTCAGGCGAGGTATGAAGATGCAGGATATTTGGAATTTTAAAGACCCCCAATACCCACAATATCCAACAGAGAAAAACCTAGATATGTTAAAAATGATTCTAAACGCCTCATCTAACGAGAATGATATAGTCATGGATGCCTTTGCAGGCTCTGGGACTACGTTAGTTGCAGCAGAATTACTAAATCGAAAGTGGATAGGCATAGACAATTCTAAAGTAGCCCTAAAAACAATAATTAAAAGATTTTTGGACTTGCAAAAAGACAACCGCGCGATAAAGCGATTTTCAATTCATACAACAGAAAAGGAGACCGCAGAATTAAAAGCTGTTTATAAAGTCTTTGAGTAAAAGGGCACTCATTATCTCAGCGTCGCTCTTTTTGATCTTGTCATGTAGACCACTAAGGGACTCTAACCATACGAATCCGTCAACCAATCCTATCCGTTTGGCATTACCGCTTGGTTCAGTAACAAAAGTTTCCGCATCGGTGAAACCACCATTCTGCTCGCCGCCTGGCGTTGTAAGGAACTTTGCCTCTCCTATTATATACTTTTTATCCTTTTTCATCACAAGGTCTATGCCTTTCTGAAGTTTACACTCCAATTCCAAAGTGGCAAAAGAACGTAATGTTTTATCACTACCATTCAAAACACAGATACCGCGATCACTTGCCAACATCTCCTCTTTGTCTACAAAATTGTAATCCAATTTTGATAACCATTTTTTAAAAGCGTTACCGAGCTGCCTGTTAGTTTCTTTTGGTCTAGTCGCTTCCTCTATCATTTTATCGAAACCTAAAGAGTATAACCGTTCCGCGATTCTTTTTACTGTAATTGGGTTCTCATCTATCGCACTAGGTTTTAATCGTATAAATCCAATATACGAATCTTTGACCGGAAACACCTCTGGGTGAGTTATTAGTAGTCGTATGAGTTCTTTGTCATCTTTTTTGACATAAACCTCTTTGAGTGCCTTTATCGCTTCGGGTGGTAGTATCCTAGTAGGATTTACTTGCATTTCGTAGATCACTGAAAGTTTATCAAGATAACCAGGCGAATTGGCCAATTTTATACTTGCTTCAATCCATTCGTTCATACTACAAACTTCGATACGAATGTATAAAATACCTAAGTGCTCGTGTCCAAATTCACCCCGTCTTGAGCCTCGGCTACTCGGCTCAAGCCACCCCTCTTTGGACACTTCGTCTTTCTGCAGTGCCCTTCAAAAGCCGTTCCCAAAGGGAATTTTTGACCGAAGGTCAAAAACCCGAGGAGTGTGGGTTAAAAGGTGGTGCGTAGCACCACCCCCACACCCCGAGTGGCGGATTCAGGGCACCACCCAGAACATAATGAGGCTCCTGAATGTGGGCTCTGCGAACAAGGGATTAGTAGATTAATAAAGTAGGTATTAAGGTCTATATTGACTTCACGTTATGTTAGACATCAGAACCATAACACTACGCTTACATAGATAAATAGCGATAAAACAGAACTCTATGTAATTATTGAGCAAGTGGTTAAAAATATATAGAAATCAAACCTTAAGGTCGTTCTTATTCATGTTTTGTATGCGTTTAATTACGTCAGTAATATGTGGTTTTTTTATGACGTTGTCCCAGAATTTTTCGTCTTCAATATTTTTATAAAAATCATCAACAGAGGCAGCTAGGGCTTTGATTTCGTAATCCTTTTTATAATACTCTAATTTATTTTTTGAATTAACACCATTATACGTTTTCTCAAACCATTCATCAAACTCTTTTTTCTCATTTGCATATTCCTTGCTATCGTGCTTTACATATCCATATCTATCAGAACCATAAAGTCTTGGAGGAGGTATAACTTTTGATCCGCCACCACCAAATATCGTATGTCTTGGTCCAAACCAACTAAAACCAGACCAATACTGTACAATATTTTCAGCTGGAGCTACCTCTCTAAGATGCGCCGTATATGGTATACAATCAAAAGAATACAAAACAAAATTCTCTTTATTCTTCTGTGGCAACGTGTAAAGTTTTTCGTCAGAACTAATCAGTTTGCTGATTTGTGGTGCAAGTTGCGTAATCTTACTACCCTTTGCATCTATCACTGCAATTTTTGTATCATAATCCTTATACGCTGTAAGAAGTTTCTCCAAGTCAGTGTGGCTAAGGTTATTGGGCAAAGTCAAAGAAAAACTTCCTATGTGTCTTTTTTCAGCTTTTTCTAAGAAAGTTTTTACAAATGGTAGATAACTATCAAAACTTATGCCCTTTGTTGGCACATTCTTACCTTTAGGAAAATGCTCTGATGGAGTAGTCGTAGCATAATGATACACTAAAGGGGTAACCATTATATCATTAGAAGGAAAATTAAGAAGGTCAACTAAATAGTCAACATCCTTATCCTCAATCTTGTGATTTTTCACTAGGAGTTTTGTTATAAACAGGGTAGTGCTCCCACTTATATTATCCAATTTCTCGGTTATGAATGCCCTCTGTTTCTCTTGGTCACTATCCATCTCTCGTAACTTTTCAATAGGTATTTCGATGTAGTTTTCTATAGGTATCGGTTGAGTCAGGCTTTTAAGTGTGTTATAATGAACCCTACGAGGGTTGATGGCAGGGAATAAAGGCACATATCCTCTACTCCCAATTTTTATAGAGGCATATTTAGTATAAAGGTCATTTTTCTTATAGAAGTTTTCTATCTTTATATCTATTTTCTGAGGCATACTATCAACTTTTCTTCTTTTTAATATCTGTTGGCAATATTACACGGATTTTATTGTCTTCTCCTAGATGTAAAAATATGGGTATTGCATTTAATAGGTAATATGCACCTATATTCTTAATAGATCTGCTCATTTTCGCCTTGCACGGTTCTAATTCAAAATCATCTGTTTCAATCTTTAATGTAAATACGTGCCTTGAACCAATATCAATTTTCACCATGATTACCATCAGAATAGTCAATTATATTTATTACATTCTTAATTTTCTTTATCGTTATAATATTACCCTTATCAGTTTTATGTGTTGTGGTATGCCCTTCTTTTAACTCAGCGACATCGATAGTAAGACTTTGTAGTTTATACGACTCTACTTGTTCACTTATTCTTGAATTTACAGTAAATTCTGGATATAAATTATACAATAAGTATAATATGTCAAATCTACCCAAGTCTCTTATAGAAGTGAAAGCTTCCTCTATTTGCTTTATATTTGGCGTGTTATGGATTTGTTTAATTATCCCTTGACCTTCGGTTGTGATTTTTAATCCTTCAATTAGTCCCAAATCCTGTTCCCTTTGTAAGGTCAGATTTACATCTGGGCTATACATACCCATCTTATTAGGTTCGTAATCGAATATTGGTATAGAATCTGGTGCTAATTTAGATATGAGAAATACTGCTTTCTGCACATATAATTTATCAATAGCAAAACGTTCACCTAGCTTAGCAACAATAAAAAGAATTGCTCTTTGAGACGTTGTCAAATCCTCAGCATCAACCATTAAGACTTCCTCGTTGTTTAAATATTATTACTAACAAAGTTAAAATATCCTAACCCATGAAAGTGAACCCACGCCCTTTTTATATCCTTTTTTGCCAAGATTAGATTCAGAGTGCTTTGATATGCCAGCAAAAAAGGGGTTCGATTCCCTGTGCCTCCATGAAGTCTTCTAAGTCGACAAGGCTGTAAAGGCTCTGTTTATTTTTAGGGAACATCGCTGAACTTTTATAAGACTATACAGTCCAGTATAGTTTATGTCATCTAACTGGGCAGTCTGGTACAAGAGTAAAGGTTACCATATAGAACCAGAGATACCGTTTATAGCCAGAGGACTCAATGCTAATTCACGGATCTTGGATATAGGGTGTGGACATGGAAGACATGTTATCTATTTTTCTGGCAAGGACCATAATGTGTTCGGCATTGATAATTATCCACCAATAATAAAGCGTCTTAATAAGCAGCTTGCTGAGGTCAAACTGCATGCAGATTTAAAGTGCTGCGACTTTACAAAAGGCCTGCCGTATCAAAATCGCTATTTCGATTTGGTTATAGCGACAAGGTCAATACACCATACAAATGCAAGAACCATGAAAAAGATATTTGGAGAGATTGATAGGGTGATTAAGATTAATGGCTTCTTATTCTTGCAGGTTCCTGATTATGAAGAATCACAAAAACTTGAAAAGAAATGGGTAGAACACGGAAGACAGATAACGCATAAATGGGTAGAAAAACATACTTATGTCCCATTGTCTGAGCCAGAGAAAGGAGTACTACACCATTCTTTAGATAGGAAAGAGTTAATGGCATTCCTTAAAGGATATAAGATAATCAAAATACATGCCGGTAAGACGCATTACCATGGTTATTGTGTTATTGCAAGAAAGGTGAAACTTATTTAAATTATTTAAACAGGCAATCTTACTATTTCAGCGTACTCCAAGATGAATTACCAATATATGTAATAGGTTTGGTTCCATAACTAGATGGATAGATGGAATGAGGATATGTCTAATTTAATAATTAATGCAGAAAGAATGTTTGATGGACACACCATAACAAATAATGTTTCTGTATTGGTAATAAACGGAATTATAAAAAAAATAGGCAAGCCCGGAGACTTTAAAGGCAAGGTAGTCAATACGCGATTTCTCTCCCCCGGGCTGATAGACATGCATATGCACATTGGAGTATATGCTGGCTTTATTTACGCTAGAGAAGTAGAACTTTTTGAGTATTTTAACAAAATGTTATTGTATAATGGAATAACAACAATTAGAGATGTTGGCAGCTACGCAAATAATCTCTACAATTTCAAACACATTAAGGGCCCGATACCAAACATTTTTTCATCTGTCTTTCTTGACGGGGAGAAACCCACATGGCGCATGTCATTTGTCATAACGAATAAAAAACAGATAAAAGAAATATTTAATACATATAAAGTTTCTGGAATCGGATGGATTAAGGCTTACAAAAGCATAACGCCCTCCATATTAAAGGCGATAATAAAAGAGGCTCATTCTGAAGGATTAAAAGTTGCGGGACATTTATTAACAACTAGCCCGAAAGAAGCTATCAATATGAAAATAGATACCTTGGAGCATATCGAACTGTTAATAAACGGAATCGATGGAAAGGTTAGTGACTCGGTTAGCGAGATTTATAAAAAATGGGCCAGAATCGATTTAAACTCCAAGAATTTAACAACGCTTATTGAAAATTTGGCTAAAAGCAACACGGCCATATGTCCGACTTTGTTTGTAACCAACATGAATCTTTTCCCTTCGGCAGAATATTCAGAATATATGAAGATTTTATTCCCGTTTGATAACGCTTACAAAAATAAAAAACCGAAAACCCGTTTTACACAGATAGATAAAACCGATAGGAAAATAGCTTTTATAAACATGCTAAAGCTAACTAAGAAACTCAATGATGCAGGCGTAAAGCTGATAGCTGGTAGCGATGCGGCAAACCCTTTCGTTGCACCGGGATTTTCTTTATATCAAGAATTAAGACTTTTGGTAGATTCTGGTCTAACACCCATAGCTGCATTAAAGACAGCAACGAGCAATGCCGCAGAAGTTCTAGGTACAGAAAGTATCGGACAGATAAAACCAGGATCAAGAGCAGATATGATACTTGTGTCAGAACCTGTTGATTCTGATATAACCAACATAAATAAAATAACCCATGTCATATTGAATGGCAATATAATAAAGGTAGATATGAAGTACTTTCTATCAAAGTCCTGGGTTTGAGGTTTGACATTGATACCTGGCCGCATATTCCCACATACTTAGAAATTGAGGGAGACTCTGAGGAAAAAATATTTGAGGGTATGAAACTTGTTGGACTTGATCAGAAATATTCAACCAATGCGAATGCAAGAGAGATCTTTGCAAAATACAGAATAGATCCCAAAAAACTTAGATTTTGATAGGAGAGTATAAATGAAACTTATAATTGTAAGACATGGAGAAACCGAAGAGAATATTAAAAGGATGCTTGTAGGCCATATGCACGGTCATCTAAGCACTAAAGGAAAACGTCAGGCGAAAGAAGTCGGCCTAATCTTACAAGATTATGATATTGATAGGATATATTCAAGTGATCTCAAGCGCGCTGTTGACACTACGAATGCTATAGCAAAGCACCATAAAAAAGTTCCGATAACCTATTCTAGAGCACTTAGGGAACAGAATTATGGAATATTCCAGGGCAAAAGCTTACACGAAATGCTCACTGACCCAGATTACCTACGCCTTAGAGGAAATTTCAGGCCAACAGGCGGCGAAAGTCTAAATCAACTTAGAGCACGAGTCCATAAGTTCATTAAAAATTTGGCGAAGTTATATCCAAACGATGTTATACTAATCTCCGCGCATGCAGGAATAGCTTACAGCATATTTTCACTTTGCTCCGGAGTACCGATGTGGGATGCAGTAAAGTTGAAGGCACGTAATACTGGCGTGATAGTGGTAGAAATGAAAAGGAACAGACTTAAGATACTAAAGGACGATATGTTTGAATAATTATTTTTAACATAGCATCACCTCGTATCTATTTCCAACCGACTCCTTTATCCCAATCTAATTGTATTTAACTCTTGAACGTTTGCCACTCTTTTCATATCCCCTATGCGTAGAACAGGTTGAGAAGGGCTTTTTCTAGCCCAGGCCGTATGCGATCACGCCTTAAAGAGTCCGAAGGACTCGGTTGGTGTTCGAGCCCATTATCCTGTCCACCTGCTTTGATGCTTGACCATACGCCAATGCGTAGGCTAAGCTGAGATGCCCGTTTTGGTATCTGTGCTGATATTTATGCGGATATTCACTCCGGCCCACAAAATTTTGTACAAAACATTAGATTTAAGGTATGGCATAGAAGTAAGGCATATGATAATCTATGAAATTATAATTATTGCTAGCCAATGATTTATCGGCTGGGCCTTGTTATTCCTAAATGTTAAATAACCTCTTTATATTTTGCCCTTCAATGTATAGCCATATTTATATAGAATATAGGGCATAGTGCACTTATAATGTTTTGTAAGGCATCTGGGCTTGGCTTGGAAGTGCTAGCCTTGGATTCACTGTCCGGATGGATTATTTTCAATGTGGTTTGATTGACTGAAGAAGATGCTGAACGAAAATTGAAAGAGGTCGAAGAGCGCAAGAAGATTATCTCGGAAGGCATATCCGAGTTCAGCAAAGCAGGCAAGATACTCAGCATGGAGGAAAAGGATCTTAAAGAAAAGATTGAACTTGAGAAGAAGCTATCCTATGAAAACAGGAAAATAGAGGAAGAAGAGAAGAGCTGGCGCGAGATATTCAAGGGAGGGGATGCCACAAGGAACTTCTTCGTATATGGAATCGCAGTTCTTCTGATAGTGATAGTGGGAGTTTATCTCAGAAGCACAATGCTTAGGTTCTCTGGTTTCTATGAGCCTGACGGATGGTATCATTTCTCGGTTGTCAGGGCAGCTGTAAACAGGGATTTCTATATACCGGTGAATCTGGGCATATCCGGATGGCCTGGTTCTACAGTCATAAGCGAGCCTAAAGGACTGTATTGGGTTACTCTCCTGCCTTATTTCTTCCTGAGATTTGGGGGGATTAGCTACTATTACATAATGAGGCATATGGCAATACTCTTCGGATTGCTCGATATGCTTGGCGCTTATCTTCTGGCGAGGCTTCTAAGCAAAGACAAATTCTTCCTTTTGCTGGTATTGGTCCTGGTTGCACTGAGCGCGGGAGATGCTGCAAGGACAAGCGCACTCATATACAGAGGTGACGGATTTGTCACGATCTTCTTGATGCTTGCGCTTCTTTTTGAAGCATACATATTCAATGCAAAATCAAAGAATGAGAAGGTAGTCTATGCTGCGCTCTCCGGATTATTCCTGAGTTTCGGTAATTTTGTATGGAACGGAGCTCCGTTTGCATTCATAATATACATAGTATCATTTCTGCTCATACTTGTATACTCGTTCGTAAAGGGCAGGAAAGAGATATTGGAGAACTGCAAGTATGTGCTTCTTGCCATGGTGATATGGTTCATTGCAGTTTCAGCGATGACATATGGAGGGCAGATCACTGCAGGCTACCAGATACTCGCAGGACCGGGATTCCTGCTTGTCTTCCCGGTATTGGCAATAGCATGGTACATAGCAAAACTGATAAACGATAGGAAATACATAGAGAGCGCATTGGAAAGGATTGGATTCATAGCTGCGTTTGTAGTTGTTGGAATATTGGCAGTCTGGGCGATAGACCCAAGCCTGATTCTGAACATATTCGTGAACAACGGCCTCATAGTGGTCAATGCTTTTGATGCTACTATACAGGAGCTGACCGCCCCTACATACGGCTTCCTCTTTGCAAGTTTCGGGTATACCCTTTATACAACGCCTATGTCGATAGTGATGTTCCTGCCTACGCTGATACTTGGCAAGATACCTGCAATATCGATTGCCAGAACACTATACGACTTGGTATTCTGGTTCATAATGATCCTTTGTACTCTGCCATACTTCTTCATGAAAGTCTATGATTCCGGAGGATTCCTTAAAGGCAACGCAAGGTGGAGGCTTGGGATAAGCGTTGAGATGATAATACTGACAGTTTATTTTGCCACTACAGGATTCCTTCAGATATATGCAATAAGATTTAATTCGCTTATAGCGCCTTCGCTTGCAATACTTGGTGCTTATACAGTATATTGGATGGTATTGCAGGCCAAGAAGATAGATAGGAATAAGATCATTGGAATGTTTGGAGTGCTCTTCCTATTCATTGTTGCCACAGTGATGATATGGAATATGGCAAGCGGAGTGGGAAACAGCAACGTTATCGCTCTGGCATTGGGGCTTTCAATCGCTGCAATACTTTCAATAGTGACATACGTTCTCTCCACATATACGGGAAGATGGGAGATAGTAGGGTTTGCGGTTGTAATGCTGCTTTTGGCCGGAGTCTTTTACTGGGACATCATATACAGCGGAGGCATAGTTCCTGCAGATACTATGAATCCTGAACTTTACAGCGCCCTGGGCTGGCTTAAGAACAATTCGGCTTCTAACAGCGTAGTCCTTACATTATGGCCAGACGGAAGCGTAGTTGAAGGTGTTGCGAATAGGACTAGCGTTATGGATAGTGTAGGCTCTCAGAATGTTACAAAAGCTCAGCTGTTCGCGCAATGGATACTTAATTCAAGCTATGAGCCACAGGCTTTGACCAGCAGGGTATTTGGAAGGCCCGACTATCTTGTAGTAAGATACATATGGCTCTTCGGGGAGACTGTAGGGATATGGCAGGAGTCAGGCTACAATGTCAGTACAGAAAGCAGCTATGCATATGCGCCGCTTACAAGCTTCAATGAATACAGCAATTCCACAGCCAATGTGCTTGAGTTTACAAACAACCCTTCAGGGCCTGGCATAGATGTATTAACACTGCTTTACAATAATGCCACAATGAAAAGTTATATCAGCGAGGGTGCTGGAAGAATCTCGCCTTTCTCAAAGGTTGCGTTCTACAACCAGAATACCGGAAACTATAGCATAGTCAACCAGACCGGATTTAACATAACAAATGGCGAGATGCTTATGATAGAGTTCTCAAGCATACCAAAGCCCGGTGTCGCGCTTAATGTTACAGGAGCGACAATCTTTGCACAGGGAATGGCTAACAGCAATATGCTCAAGTTCCTTTACTTCTGCAACCAGTATGAGTGCGCATGGAATCCTAAACAGGAGTCACTCCATCTCGTATATGGGAATGGAGACACAAGGATATTCAAAATAAGCTATAATAGCAGTTCATAGGCATTCTGTGATTAGGCGGCAAGGTTTGCCGGTTTTATCTGGATTGCTCTTCTTCTTTATTTCGAAACTGTTTTTGGCGTTCTTGGATTTTTTCCGTATTCGCATAGATTTAAGAGAGGGCAGGAAGCGCATATGGGCTTCTTTCTGCAGTTCTCCTTGGCCAGCTGTACAAATTGGGCATGAGATTCTTTGTAGATCTCAAGATTACTTTTTATTGCTGAGGACATGAATGATTGCAGTTCAAGATATCCTGGTTCTGAGGCAAGCCCAAGCATTCTCGATATTATTCTTTTGGTGTAAGCGTCTATGACAAATATAGGTTTGTCTGCAGCGTATAGAAGGATAGAGTCGGCTGTCTCCATGCCAATGCCGTTAAGCGAGAGAAGCTCTTCTCTTAGATGTAGCGCATCCTTCCTGAAGAAATCTTCCAGGCTGCCATGATTCTCGTATACGTAATTCGAGAAAGCCACTAGCCTTCTGGCTTTCTGGTTGTAGAATCCGCTGGGACGTATCAGCTCTGCGAGCCTCTTTTGATTAATCTTGGAGAGCTTCTTGAGGTTTAGATAATCCCTGTTTCTCAGGTTAGAGAGCGCCTTCTCCACGTTTGACCAGTTTGTATTCTGTGTGAGTATGGCACCTATTATTACCTCGTCTCTTGTCTCTGCAGGCCACCACCCTAGCCTCCCGAAGCGTTTCAAAAGCTTTTTGAATGAGATTCGGATCTTCTTCCTTGCAAGGCTAGCGGTTTTTGACGATTTGAGCATCGCGCCTGATGCTGTTCTTGAAGCTGCTGGGCTCATATCTTTAGCTCTCCGCTCTTTATCTTTGAGGTTATCTCGGTGGCGTCTGCGCCTTCGCATGTTATATTCATGCTCTTGCATGTGCCAAGCACCTGCCTTACCTTTGCAGAGAAGTCATTTCCATACAAGGATGCATCCTTTGCCTTTGCTACCTTCTTTACCTGCTCCAGTGTTATATTGCCTGCTACCGCATCCTTGTTTTTTGCTCCATTTGGTATTCCAAGCTCTTTTAGTATTAATGCGCTTGTGGAAGGAGAGCCTACCTCTACCCTGAATTTCTTGGTTGAAGTGTCCACTATAACCTTGACAGGTATCTTCATTCCTTCGAAATCCTTCGTCTTCGTGTTTATCTCGGCCACTATTCCGGCTATGTTTACTCCGAGTGGTCCCAGTGCTGGGCCGAATGGCGGTCCGCTTGTAGCCTTTCCTCCGTCTATCAATCCGTTTATTGTCATTTCTGGCATTATACTACCTCAGCTTTTTCAATTATTTTTGCAGTGTTAGATTTTGTTGTTACAGGTATAGGCACTGCGACATCCATGAGCTCGACTGTGATCTCATCTTTTGCCGAATCTACCTTTCTTACCTTTGCTTTGTATCCCTTGAATGGGCCTGCGAGGAATTCAACTATGTCGTTGACTCCTATATCCTGGGCCACCTGCTTTATTGTAAGCATTCTTTCTACCTCCTCTTCCGAGAGATGGCTTGAGAGCATTCCTTTTACATGAGGTTCGTTCATTATCAGTTCCCTGCATGCGTTTTCGTTCTCAGCCTCGACTATGAGGTAACCGCGCATTCCTGGAGGAAATACCACAGAGTATATGGGAAGTGTTCCCTTCAGTATTTTATTTTCCAGGATATCTGCAGTTATCTTTTCCTGGCTTGAAGTTACTCTGATTATAAGATACAATATACCACATTCTTTTTTAGACCGCATGTCTCATAAGGCCTAATTATTTAATGAGTATATGAACAATCAAGAATATAATACTTACTGGTATTAGGGCTTTGTGTATTAGGGCTTTGGCTAGGGCTTTGCATCTTATTTCAGATGTTGTTAGCAATTTTTAGAACCAGTCTTCAGGACGCAGATGGAGAGCGTTCGTTAGAATATCTATAAACCTTCTAGCTAGTGTAGTAGAATTCGGATATTTGTTTTCTAAACGGCGTAGTTCGGCGATAGCTTCTTGTTGTGCCTTAATAAGTTCTGGAAGGGATGCTGGAAGTATACGTTCTGAACCTCCCTTTAGAACCACCTCCGGATTTGGTTCTACTCCCATGATTGTTTCTGTGCTGAAAGAAGGACTTATTGCCATATCTATGATAAAACGGACTTTCTGAACTTTTGTAGATTCGTCAGATAGTACGAATAAAGCAGGCGGATTGTTCCCTTGCCATATTTTTACTGTTCTTTCAGGATCTGTTGAGCCTGGAATTACACGATCTTGTTTAAGCTGACCTGATTCTTGATCTTCTTCCAGAAAATAAGTGCCATTAGGAAGAGTGCTTAGGTTGCTCATTCTTCTTAGATATAAGAAACTGCCTTTTAGTTTCTTCTTGAGATTTGGATCTAAGAATATTGAACTGAAGATTTCGGTGTGGCTTGGAGGTATTAAGTTGTGTTGATGGAGTATTGAACTTAATCCTTTATGGTCTACCCTGGAATTGGCTTCTGCGCTTTCTTTTTTTGTTATTTGAATAAGGCCCCCTACACCAAGCCTTTGAACAGCATGGCCTGGTACTTTTTTTACAGAATATGACATGAGATCGATATGAATTCTTTTTTTAGATATAAAACTGTTGCTATCATCTGGATTTTAAACAGATCTTGATGAAGTTGCTTCAATGCGAATATGAAGAGAGGTATAAATTATATTGAGGATAAATAGATATCAATTTTGCTTTTGGCTTGGAGAGATAAAATGATGGCAATCGAGATAAAAATAGAAAACAGAAGCAGAGATGCACCAAAGCGCAGAATAGGATTTGATACCATAGGAAGCATAGCGGTGATAGATGCCGATGGAAAAGATGCGCAGGATGCTGCACGGGAAATCATGAAGACACATAAGAATATACTAACTGTGCTGAGCAAAGGCGGGCCGGTAAAAGGAAGGTACAGAAAGAGGAAGTATACCTATGTCATGGGTAAAAAGAGTTATCTGACTATCCACAAGGAGAACGGGGCATCTTTTCTACTGGATTTGAGAAAAGTCTATTTCTCCCCTAGGCTTGCGTTTGAGAGGAAACGTATAGTAGACATTTCCAAAGACAGGGAAAATGTCGTTGTGATGTTTTCCGGGATTGGGCCTTTTGCAATAGAGATAGCCAAGAAAAACAAGAATTCGGTTGTAGTAGGCATGGAGATGAACAGGGAAGGGCATAGGTATGCATTGAAGAATAGGAAACTAAACAAGACATTGAATTTCTTGCCTCTGCTTGGGGATGCGGGAAGACCGCCTGGGAAGTACATTGGATTTGCAGATAGGATATTGATGCCTCTGCCTATGGATTCTGAGAGATTTCTTGAGGCCGCTTTTAAGATCGCAGGAGAGAGATGTATAATACATTATTATGCATTTGTAGAAGATGGGGGAAAAGAGGCTCTTGAAAAGATAAGGAAACTATGCAGAAAAAACAGGAGGAGATTCAAGCTCATCGGAATTAGGGAAGTGAGGCCTTATTCCGCGCTGATTTCCGAGATAGTTATAGATTTCAGCATATCTACAATTGGAAAGAAGAGATCTCCTTAGAATTGGTTTGCAGCTTGTCTGTTTGCGGTTTATTCCAATTCCGCAGTTATGTGTATTGCAAAAAGTAATATAAATATAGGAATTCAGATAAGCACATGGGTTTTGAGCCTGGGAGCGCAGATTCCGCACCTAAAGATAAACATTTCGGGGAAGATATAATTACAGGCAGGAGAGGGATTATGAAAGGACAGCCCGCAGTAGAATTTTTGACAATCTACTCCTGGGTAATAATATCAGTATTGCTGGTGATTGTCCTTGGCGCTGCGATAGCGTCTTCTAACAGCAAACAGGCATATCCTCCTGCCCATTGCTATATCACGCCTTCTTTCCCATGCTATGGAGCTTACATAATGACAAACAGCATAAGCTCGGAGATGGTTGTGATACTGGGCAATGGGATGGGAACAGAGATTCAATTTCCTTCTAATTCGTTTTCGGTAAGACCAACATTTGCTGATGAGGTTTACTATGGCAGCTGCCTTGCCTCGAATTCACTGCCTTATAATACCATATACTGTGAGGCTGAGCTTGGTAATTATTATCCTGGAATCGGAACAGTACTTAATCCGAATTTCGTTATAAATTATAGGATATGCACTGCCTGCTCAAACACTCTTCCGGTATACAATACAAGCGGAAGCGCACTTCTTACCGTGTCGCCTTATTACTCGGGCTTTACCGCTTATAATTCACTTGGGGGAAATTGAGCTGAAATCGGGATTCTGCCTTGAATCCTTGAAGGCGCGATAGGAATGAAGCCCAACATGGAAGGATTATCTGCTTTTACCATGTGAATGCCTTGGATTTCTGCCTTTTCCTTTTTTTATTATGGAAACTGCCTTTGTGAATTCTTCAGGCGACCCGAAATTCTGATATACGCTTGCGAAACGTATATACGCCACAGGGTCTATCTTTATAAGTTCTTTCATTACCATGCCGCCTATCTCCCTGCTCGAGGTCTCTATCTTTCCTTTTGCGCGTATCTTTGACTCTGTCCTGTCTGCAAGGTCTTCCATGACTGCGCGGCTTATCTCACGCTTCTCGCATGCCTTCATTATTCCCCCGAGAAGCTTGTTCCTGTCGAATTGTTCACGGCGGTTGTCGCGCTTTATCACTGTTATCTCTTCTATCTCTGCTCTTTCGTATGTTGTGAATCTGCGATGGCATCCGGTGCACTCCCTTCTTCTTCTTGTTACATCCTTTCCCATGACTTCCCGCGAATCGATGACATCGGTATTTTCATTTTTGCAGTATGGGCATTTCATAGGATTCAACTTATAAAATCATCTATCTTTAACTGCTTGATAAGACCCATGGTCTTCCAGTAATTGCGTATGTATGGGGAGAGGGAGCCCTTTTCCAGATCGGCTTTTATCGCGTCTATAGTATATTTGTCGGAAGGGTATCCTGAGCCGATGTCTATGCCTAGATTCTCCTCTATCATCTCAATCTCACTGTCACGCGTTGTTTTTGCAACTATGCTTGCTGCGGATACAACAGGATACCTTGCGTCTGCTTTGTGTTCTGATATTACTTTTATAGGATTCTTGATGCGGTCTTTTCTTGATTCAGGGATGCCTTCTATCCTTATGCTTTTTTTAGATAAGAGCTTTATGCGCAGACCGAACCTCTCGGGAACTACATCAGGAGAATCAAAGTATATCCTGGATGGGACTACAGATATGGAATCTATAAGCCTTGCAAAATTTAGAGCCTCGAGCTCGTTTATAGATATCTTGTTGCGCATTGCCTCATTTATCTCATTGCTGTTTATTGAGTATACCTTTACCTCTTCGGCTATCGCATGTATCTCGTCTAGGAGAAAGTTTCGCTTCCTTCTTGTAAGCATTTTGGAGTCACGGACACCTATTCTTGAAAGCCTGCTCTCCTTTCCCTTGCTTACGCTGACTATGCTTACAACTATTGGGCCCACAACAGCGCCGCGGCCCGCCTCGTCGCCGCCAGCGATGATGATAAAAACACCTAAAGAAGGTTTTTCCTGTCGACAACTATAAAGTCATTTACAGCCAGCACACTCGTGTATGGAACTGAAAGCCTGCCTCCCTTTGCATTGAGCTTGTTTACAAACTCACTGTCAACATTGGGCTCTACCAGCAGTGCGTTGAGCTTCCCGGACGTTTCACTTATCTCGGCATCTATGAACTTGCCAAGGTCGAATCCGTCATTTGTTACGACTTCCTTTCCCACGAGTTGCTCTGCAATCATGTATTTTACCATTCTAGCACCTTTAACCTCGATATTACCTTAGAATATCTACATGGTTAAGTTTATATAACTGTGCCATAGAAATTGAAAAGCAAGCGACAAGGGGAATTTTGCGTTTGCATGGTAAGATTACGATAATCTATTTGTATAATTACGTATAATCATAATTGTTTTATCATAATTGTTTTTATAATTGAATAGTTGTTTCTGTCCTTGGCGTTACTGCTACGGACGGTATTATGCTCTGTGGACTTTGAGGCGAAAAGGCTAAAAGGAATGCCTGGCAGATATTTGAATCAGATGGAAAATGAAAGCGGCATGCTTCTGTTGAAAGACAAGCAGGCCAGAATTATACTGATGCTTGCAGGCTCGGATAAGGAGTGGCATCTCTCGAGCATAGCCAGAGAGACAGGGGTAACCTATATACATACGAGCAGGTTTGTGAGCAGATGCGAAGAGAAGGGAATTATAGGCTCGGAGGTTCATGGTAAGCTCAAGAAGATATTTCTTACTGAAAAAGGCAAAAAGATAGCGGAAGATCTGAAGGGCATAATATCGAAGATTAATGAAGTTTCAGAGCCTGAGGCAACAGGTGGGCAGCAGGTCAGACAGCCTCTATCAAAACCCTCTTCCGCATAGAGTTCAAGACATGTGCATAGTCGCGATAGTGCACGAAGGAGGTTATTGTAAGGGTATACTCTCCCGGCTCTGTCGATACGCTGCCATACAGCTCAATATTCGCAGAGCGTTCCTCATTTGGGGATATCATACCGAGCCTTATCTCCTTCTCCTTTGATAGGCTTGTGGAATCCAGTCCTATCTGCTTTGGAACGCTTACAACAACAGAGCACATTACAGGCTCTTCGGTAAGGTTCTTTAGGCTAAGCATCAGCGTAGCTGAGCTGTTCTCCCTTGATTTTAGCCTGTATGGTACAAACTCTGTCTTTATATAGTAAGGAAATTTCTTTTCAAGATCTGAAGATACATTCTTCTTTCCAAAAAGGTCCATAAATCCCATGTTATCATCCCGCCTTTATCTCAGTGGAAGCATACGCGCCATCGGTCCCTATTACACTAATCTTGTAAGGATTACCATTTATTAGACTTATGCCCAGGATTCCGTTTCCTGCGCTTATCCTCCCAGAGTAGACAAGAGTAACAGATCTTCCAGGCTCAAGCAGATAACCGTATTCGGCTCCGGTGATGCTGCTTGCAGATATAGTCGGAATAAGTGAAGAATTCTTTGCTGCAATGAATGAGAGATAATTAAATTGTGACTGCCTTGCCTCTATCTTCTTGGGGAAGTTTGCTATTGCTTCGGCCTTGGCGTTTGCTATCAGGTTCTTTATATTTGCTATATTTGAAGAGTTTATCTTCCCGGAAGAGATGCCTTTTATGAGGGTGGATGTGACAGAGGCTGCATTGCTTCCGTTTATATAGATAGAGTTTGCTGAGTCAGTGAGGTTTGAGAAGATGCCATTTATGAAGCTGTTTGACTGCGTGGAATTTAGATTTGAGGATATCTGGTTTATCTCCGGGCCGGAGATATTGAGCTGTGATGCTATCTTTGATGCTGTCGATGCTGCATAGCCTGGTATCTTGGTAAGGTTTCCGGATGCAAGCTTAGATACGGCAAGGCCGGTGAGGTTTGATGTCTGGTTGTTTATCAGATAGCCCAGCGCAGAATTTATTGCATTGAAAGTTTCATTTATGAGGAGGCTGTCTGTTATGTGTCCGAATGAAGGCTCTGCCTGAATTGCAGGTTTTACCACTTCAATCTTCACCGATTCGTTGCCTGAGATCGCGAGCATCTCTAGGACCAGAGGCATGCTTGAGTTGTCCTCTATTGTAGTACTTATTGAGCTTACGTTGCCTTCGGATGAAAGCGAAGACGAAAGTATCCTTATCTTTGGTGTATTGTTCACTATCGCCACGGCCTCGCTTGAATTTAGTTTTGAGATGGAGCCGATTCCGGAGACTGAGGGGCTGCCGCTTAGAAGCACGCTTGTGGGAAATGCCTGGAAGAAGAATGATGTGGAGTTTCCTGCAAATGAAGGAGAGACTGAAGAAGCCATGCTTAATATTGCACTGAATGATTTTGATCCTGGCGATGATGATAAATTAGCTATGGTGGAATTTATCCTTTTAGATACTATATCCATCGGATATTCGCTTCCGTTTATTGTTATGCTGCCTGAAGTTATATTCATCTCAAGTGCAATCGGAGTGGTTCCTTGTGGAAGAGCTATAGAAGATAATGTCTCGGTCTGGTTTTGGAGGGCGAGGAGATTTATGCTTCCACTCTCCCCTGAATTTATCCATGATGTGCCTGACGAATTCCTTACCTGGAGGCCTATCCCGGAATAGGTTATATTTATGCTGCTTGCCCCTTTTGGTATGATAGGCGGATCTGTGATTCTGACATACACGCTCGTATATTCTGAAATGGGCGTTCCGGGATTTAGGTAAAGGTATGCAAAAGCTAGGACTACTACTACAATGAGTGCTGCGAATGCGGTGGCGCTTCCTTTGCCCATGTTAAACACAGAATATATACTCAATCATGCATACATCGATTGGTCAGGCGGTGGTGGCATTGATGCACTGCCCATCTGTTCCTGATGATCTTTCAGCTTCTTAAGCATATCTTTTATTTTTACCTCTACAAGCTTTGCTTCTTTGTCAAGTTCATCGAGATCTATCTTCATGTTCATCAGCTTGTTGAGCCCTGTTATTGCAAGCTCGGCGTACTTCGGATCTGTTATAGATGGATTCACTTCAACAAGAACATCCAAGACAGGAATCCCGAAGTCTGAGGAATAATTGAGCAGCGAGGCGCTTATGCCAGCTATCATGCCGTCTTTTATTGGGATTATGTTAAGCTTTTTTGCCGATTCTACAAGTGCTGAATCTGATGATATCATATAGATCTTCTCACTTGGCTTGTTTACAGGAAGGCCCCCTACAGAGATTATTCTTGATATGCCATATTTCCTTACGAATGAGAGGAGCTCCTGTGTTATTGCATATGATAGATTTGGAGGTATTGCAAATTCTGCCATTACAAGTACAAGCTTGAACTCCTTGCTCTTGTATATCCTTGCCGGGAACATAGGCACTGATTCGTGCACTGCCGATAGCGGAGGAAAATAATCGCTGTCTATCCTTCCTATCACTTCCATATTTAATTTTTCTATTATGTAGCTGCCTGACATCGCGCCGACTAAGCCTATTCCCGGAAAAGCCTCTAGAAGAGTATATCCTTTAAGATTTTGATCCTTGGCTATTTTTATTTGTATCATTAAATCAATAGATATAGCCTAAGTCTGTTTATTTATTACTTTCTTTTTATTTAGTTTTTCTTTGTTCTGCGGAAGTTATGGAATGCCTGGATTTTTAGGGGTTATTATTAGGCTGCCTGGCTTCTGATATGGCAATGCATCATGCAGTTGTTTGCATACACCCTTTATGGATTTTTTGCCGATTCCATGGCAGGTACAGAATGTCGGCTTCTCCTGATCGGCTCGGTAGTGTTTTATAAGTTTTCAGCTTAGTAATAGGTTTTATGGAACATATACTAATACCTGAAAAAAGGGCGGAGAGCCTTTCAAAAATAATAAAGGAAGTGTCCAAAGTCCTGAATTGCAGATTGGAGATAGTTGATGGGAATAATATTACAGTTACAGGAGAGGCCTATGATGAGTACAACGCCAGGAATGTGATACAGGCATATGGAAGGGGATTTGATATTAATGACGCGTATAAACTGCTTGGCGAGGAGATATTCTTCAAGTTTACAGATCTCAAGGATTTCTTCAGGAATGATGAGCAGAGGAGAAGGATACGCGCTAGAATGATAGGCAGGGAAGGAAAGACAAAGTTATACATAGAGGAGATAAGCGGCGCGAAGATTGCCATATACGGAAATACGATAGGAATGATAGGCACTGTAGAACAGCTTAGGATAGCCAGTGCGGCATTGCAGGTGCTGGTTGAAGGTGGAACACATAAAAAGGCATACAACATAATGGAAAGAATGAGAAGAAGCGCAGAGGCGAGATAATGGCAGTACCAAAACAAAATGCTGATGAGATATTCAAGGAATTTAAAGAGCATTCCATATCTGAATTTTTCAGAAGGAATGCCCAGATGCTTGGATACTCGGGAAAGGTAAGATCCCTTACGACAATAGTGCATGAGTACCTTACAAATTCGGCTGATGCTTGCGAGGAAGCGGAGATGCTCCCAGATATAAGAGTAGAGATAAAGGAGCTCGGAGAGAACAAATACTCTGTGAAGGTATCTGACAACGGCCCGGGAATACCCAGCAAGATAGCAGGCAAGGCATTTGCCACTGTGCTTGCCGGAACAAAGTTTCACAGATACAAGCAGCAGAGGGGGCAGCAGGGAATAGGCGCTGCAGGATGTACCTTGTACTCTAAGATAACTACAGGAAAATCAGTCCATCTGATATCTGGCACATCACGCGAAAAGTACGAGTGTGACATAACAATAGACATAAAGACAAACAAGCCTCTGATAGAGAATATGTCCAAAATAGATAAAGACATAGTTGGCACTGAGATATATGGGGAGTTCGGCGATGTTAAGTACGAAAACAGCGATCACGGAGTATATGAATATATAAAAAGAACTGCTCTCTCGAATCCCCACATGTCAATAGTTCTTGTAGATCCACAGGGAAGCGAGTCGGTATTTCTTAGGGCCACTAATGAACTTCCGAAGAAAGCGAGGGAGATTAAACCACATCCTCTTGGCATAACTACCAATGATCTGCTTGAATCGGCACACAGGAGCGAGAGCAGAAAGCTTGGGGCCTTCCTCCAGGAGAGCCTTTCAAGGGTAACTTCAGGAAAGGTAAATGAGCTTAAGGAGATTCTGAAAGAAATAGATTTCGATTCCGAGCCGAGGGAGCTCACATGGGATGCTGCAGAGAAACTGGTAAAGGTATTCAAAGAGATTAAATGGATGGCACCGGAAATGGATTCAATGTCGGAAATAGGAGAAAAGCAGATAGAGATAGCAATAAGGAATATATTGAATCCGGAGTTTGTAAAGGTCACTGAGAGGAAGCCGAAGGTCTTTAGGGGAGGCATACCATTTGTTGTTGAGGCCGGAATAGCTTATGGAGGCAATTCGGGAAAGAGCAAAGAGGTTTCTGCCAGGCAGAAGGAGAGCAGTGCCGAGGGGGAGGAGGCACAGCAGTATTCGGAGGGGAATATACTGAGATTTGCGAATAAAGTTCCTCTGCTTTTTGATGCGTCTAACTGTGCAATAACTGAAGCTGCAAAAGGCATAGACTGGAAAAGGTATGGGATATCCAATTTTGAGGAAGAGCCCATAAGCGTTCTTGTAAACGTATCGAGCGTTTATGTACCGTATTCGGGAGTGGGAAAGCAGGCGATATCGCAAGAAGACGAGATAATAGATGAGATAAAGCTCGCAATACAAGACTGCGCCAGGGCGCTCCAGAGGCATATTAGCGGAATAAAGAATCAGAATCTCAGGGAGACAAGATACAAACAGATAATGAGGTATGTCAATCAACTTTCTGGAGATCTCAGCGATATAACAGGCACCAAAAAAGAAGAGATAGAGAAGAAGCTTAAGGAGCTTGTTGAAGAGAGATTCAGGATTTCTGAGGGAGAGGAAGAGAAAGGCTCTGAGGATGAAGGAGTTTCTGCAAAAGCTTCAGATGAAGACTCTGGGGAAGAAAGCGCTTAGTCTTCTTGCTTTGTTATATACTCAGGAATGGGAATTTGGGAGTCTTTCCAACCGGCATTTGATATTTAATAGCAAGGATTCGTTTTGGTCTGGAAGTATAGAGCTTCGGCACGAAAGGAAAGGAAAAAAATAAAAAATAGCAAAGAGACCTAAAGGCAGTATCGCCAGTAGGCCTCTGTGTTGAATCAATACCAGCCTCTTGTCTTCATGGCTTTTGAAACTCGGTCCACAGCAACTACGTATGCAGAGGTCCTTGGGCTTATCTTTTTCTTCTTTGCCTTGTAGGCTTCCTGCATTGCGAATACGTCGTGGAAGGATTTTGTTATTATGCTGTCAAGCTTTGAGTACACCTCATCCTGAGTCCAGTAGTAATTCTGCGTGTTTTGGACCCATTCGAAATATGAGACTATGACTCCTCCCGAGTTGACCAGAAAGTCCGGCAGGTCCAGTATATCTTTCTCGAAAAGTATTCCGTCTGCGGCTGGGGTGACAGGCCCGTTTGCAAGCTCAAGGACTATGTCCGCATTGATCTTGTCTGCATTATCCTTGGTTATCTGGTTTTCTATCGCTGCAGGTATCAAAACGTCAACATCGAGTTCTAGAAGCTCGCTGTTGGATATCTTTTCCATTCCTTTTTCGCTGTAATCCTGGATCTCTCCGCTCTCGGCCTTGGCTTTTGAAAGTTTGTCGTAATCCAGCCCTTTTTCAGAATAGACTCCTCCGCTGGAATCGCTTATGGCAACAACTCTTGCGCCCAGCTTTCTTGATAGGTCGAATGCGAATTTTCCGGCATTGCCGAAGCCCTGTATTGCTATCCTTGCATCTTTTATCTTCAGCTTTCTCTGCTTTGCAGCTTCGCGGAGAACATACATGCCGCCCATTGCAGTAGAATCGAATCTGCCTTCCGAGCCCCAGACCTCTATAGGCTTTCCGGTTATTACTCCGAATTCGTTATGCCCGACTAGCTTGCTGTACTCATCCATCATCCATGCCATTATCTGTGGATTTGTATATACATCCGGGGCGGGAACGTCAAGCTTTGGACCTATGAATCTGCCTAGGGCGCGTATGTATCCCCTGGAAAGATTTTCAAGTTCGGCCTGGTTCATGTTTTTTGTATTGCATATTACCCCTCCTTTAGCGCCGCCGTAGGGTATGTTTGCAAGCGAGCACTTCCATGTCATCCATGCGGAGAGAGCTTTTACAGTATTGAGGTTTTCTTTAGGATGGAATCTTATTCCGCCTTTGCCCGGCCCTCTGGCATCATTGTATTGCACCCTGAATCCTTGAAAGACTTCTGTGGAACCGTCCGCCATCTTGACTGGTATTGTTGCGGATATTGTGCGCATCGGCTCCCTGAGTATTTCGTGCGCTGTTTTGTCTAGTTCCATTACTTCTGCTGCTGAATCAAGCTGCTGCTGGCTTATCTTAAAAGGATCTAATTCTTCTGCCATTTTGACACCATTATATTTTTTTGTAGTATGAAGAGCCTGCTATCTCGCTGCAGAGATTATCTATCTCGGAGATTATCTCGTCTTTAGGTTCGCCGCTTATGATTGACTTTACAATATTCCTGTTTAGTTTGTTGCTTTCTATGTAGCCTACTATTTCGCCTATCTCTTTCGAGTATTTCTTGTTTATGTATTTGCTTACGGATACCTGGACGACTCCGAGCTTGTCGCCTATCTCGCGCTGGCAGTAGTTGTGTTCCGAGAACATTGTCTGGGCTATTGATGCCCTAACTGCCGGCAGTATTTCCTTTGATATTTTCCTGCATTCTGGATACATTATTAAAAATAGGACAAGAAAGTATTTATTAGTGTAATGCAGGTTATTGCAACGCTGATTGGCTTTTCTTTCTTGGGAAGTTCAGCTTCTGGAAGAATCTTTTCTTGTTTCTTCTTAGTCTATTATGCCTAGGCTGTCTTTAAGCTTTCCCATTACTCCCTTTCTCTTTGAGCCGGGAACCACTTCGCTTTCCTCTTGTGCGGCTTTATTAGGCTTTTCCTGCTTCTCAGGCTTCTTTTCCTTGTTTAGTAAGGATATATGGAGATGGTTCTTTGACTGAGTAGGTGTTATATGCTGGGTGGAGGGCTTCTCGAACCTTATTTTTGATGCGGATTCTGGTGCCTTTGAGAAATGGGTTGAAGCCGAGATTATGCTGCTTATGAATGAAGGATTTTTCCTTGATGCCTTTACCATTATGGTGTTGATGCCGCTTCCTTCAATTAGACCCATGTCTTCTTCGGAGTCGAAAACAGCGGCAGTTATGCCTTCGGCCTTGTTTAGGATTGCGGTTGCCTTTATATGGTTGTCTACGACAACTATTGCATAGTCGTATGTGCCTTTTGAGAATGCATATGATATCCTGTCGCGTATGCCTTCTATATCGGAATTTTCCTCCTTTGCCATTATATTTATATCTGGGCTTTCCAGTATGTCTGCTATCTTCTCTGTTGCGCCGGGTATATTACTTATTGCGAGTATTTTCATTATGGCTCCGCTTGGTGTTTTCATATGCATGGTAAAATAGATAAATGTGGCTATAGATGAACATTTATAATTTCAGAGAAGAAAATTCTGGAAACGGGGCATTACCTAAGCATCTAATAATCTTATCGTGATATTTATTTTGTATACAGGGAATTGTTATGCGAGGAAGTGAGTCACAGGTCGTATGTGACAGTTGCGGAAGAAGGGTCCCTAGAAGTAAGGGAATAGTTTACGAGAAGATGGTAAAATACGGAACTGAGCCAAACAGCCTTAGCAACGTTAGATTTATGACAAGAAGGAAGGTATATTATTGCATAAGCTGTGCTAAACACCGAGGCATATTCGAAAAGAAGGCGAGAGAAGCTGAAAGACACTCCGCAAACAAATTCGAGTAGGTGCTTGGATACCTGATGAAGCCGCGTTAGATGCAGGAAATTCTTTTCAGACGCAGCAGGCAGCAGGAGTGGAAAACCCTCAGTTAGATAAAAATACCAATGTAAAAAGCGTTACTGTCAGTGTTGCCTCCCAGAATGTTTCTGAGCCGGAACAGGGGAAGATGCCCAAGGGAGAGAAATGTGCCAACCATCCGTGGAGGGATGCATATGCGCAGTGTTCATATTGTAAGAGATATTTTTGTTATCCGGATCTTGTCAGATATGAAGGAAAGGAATACTGTCTTGAAGATCTTAGTAAAGCCCCTATTGCAAAAGGCACATTCAAAGTGGGGCCTAACAGATATACATATGTTGCTTCGTTGCTGCTTATTGTGAGCTCGCTTTTTATCCTTTACCATACATATCCGCAGATAACCGGCTTCGTGGGCCAGATAAGTAAGTTTGGGATATATGGATTTTTGATGAAGCTCTCATTAAGCAGCGAGATAGGCCTGGTAAATCTTTTTGTAGTTGTTGGATTGCTTATATCAGGAGTAGTTGTATTCAGGAATTCCGGAGTGGGGCTTGGATTCACAATACTTGTAATTTTCATTGCGCTGGGGCTTTTTGTATTCGAATATATGAATATAGTGAATACAGGGGCTCCGAACTATTATATTTACATAATAGCGATGCTGATTTTTGATACGGTCTTTACTATTGTAAGCAGAGTAGAATTCGTGGAAAGGCTATATGAAAAGAAGAGCATAGCGACCGTTGACTGGCCAAAGTTTGAAACATTCTGAATCTGCTTTACACTTTAGAACCTTGGATTTATTCGTCTGGTTACTTTTATCGTTTTTTATCGCAACACAACAAAATTATTTGGATAGACCTTTGAATCTTAGATGGGCTTTGAGGCGAATTTTTGGAATATGTCTCGAGAATATAACAGTGGCGTTAATGAATTTTCAGATGCGGAGGATAAAAGATTACCTCCCCGTTTGCCATAAATATAGTAAAAGGAAAGAATTAAAAAAGAAAAATAATTTTGTGTGGATAAATATTGGCCTAAATAAAACAAATGCCAATTCAACATATGGGAATTTATCTCCTCTTTCTCCTCATTCTTCCCTTTCTGTTCATCTTTGTTCTTGCGACGTATCCGTTCTTGTCTATGAAGTAGAGGTATCCTTCCTCTCTCTTAACCTTCTCGCTTCCCTCTTTTCCCTTCCTTCCGCGAGGATTATTCTTCATAGGCGTTTTCCAGACGTATCCGTCCTTTCCAAGGAAGTACAGGTATCCGTCCTCCCTTGAAATCTTTTCATCCGATATTCTTTCTGCCATCAAATTCACCGATATAACCTACTACAGATATCTTTTTATATTTATCCTCGTAACACCGAGAGTAATATATAACGAGGGAAGATTTAAAATGACGAGAGGATCTGCTTTGCAGTTGCTTTTGGATTGCATTATAGACATAGGCAGCTGAAGAATTCCCAGAAAACACATATATATCTACTGAAATTAGAGTAAGAGTTCAAGATTTGTCGCTCCGAGGAGAGTTCGAGAGCAGATTGGTAAGATATTGCGAATAACTTCTGTCTTGTTGTTTGAGGGTCATAAACATGGATGCCTGCATCGCATAACTCTCCATGTTTTCCATACTTCTACTCTGTTGCGATATCTTTCTTTTTATTACTACAGGGCGTAACGCCCTCTCTGCAAAGTTGTTTGTTGGGTCAACATCATCGTACTTCAAGAAGGTGAACCACTCTCCCTCGAATCTCATGATGTAATTTGTCAATCTGATGATGTTCTTTCCCATAGGCTTCTTTGATATAGTATCCAAGAGGACATGCAGTCGTTTTTCATACCTCCTTTGTAACGCTTTTGATGTTCCACAAGCTTCCTTTGCAGTTTTTGCAGAGTGGAAAAGTTTCAGAAGTCTATCTACATGTCTTTTGTAGAGTCGATAACTTTCACTCTCTCCGAATTGATATGGAGGATGTTTGGCCTTTCTCAACAGATGTGCCCAGCATCTCTGGTGTTCGCATTCCAGTCTGTTGTAACCTGCATAGCCGTCTGTAACGTCTACTCCTTGCTTTATCTCCATTTGTTTTGCAAATTTATAACTACGGTGTCTTTCTATCTTGTAGACTATCCCCTGTGACGTTGCGATTACCCATGTCCAGAAGTTCTTGCCATTATGACGATGCGAAGTCTCGTCTTTGTACCTGACAAACGCCTCCTTTATATTCCGTTCAATCTCATCGTAGTCTTCCTGCAAGTATTCCTTCAGGCTTTTCTGTATATTGCACACCGTTCCCTCTGACATTCTTATCCCCACAATGTCATTTAGGAAAGAGGCGATTGCACTAGTGGTCGAGTTCATTCCAATAGACATCACAGAGATCAGGGAGATAACATTTATCCCATACTTCATGTTGGGGAGGGTATTGGGAACATCTGCCTTGACTACTTCTTTGCAATTATCACAGTATCCTGTTTCTGATATGTGCTCTGTTGTCTCTGTTTCTATGTTCTTGATATCAATGACAATCCTCTTGAAGGTTCTTTTCCTTTTTCTTAGAGGATTTCCACAGTTTGGACACTCCTTAATCTCATGTAGGTCGATCTTGTCTGCTTCTGGTCTTGAATTTCTTGCATTGTATTTTGGTTGTTGATCATCTTCTTTCTTTTCAGCGTTTTTTATCTCTTTATCAACCTTCTTTTCAAGGACTTTCAAGAAAGGAGGAGTCATTGATGAGGGAGTATTCTCGTTTTTGTATTTTCTGAGTTCACTTTCCAATCTTTCTACTCTTTCATGTAGTTTTCTGTTTTCCTCCTTCAGTTCTGTTATAACGTGAAGGAGTTTGTTGTATTCCTTTTCTGTAATCTCCACTACTGTCGCCAAATCTACTACAATCTAAGGATTTTATGACTTTTCGGTGAAAGATTGAATAGTGGACATCCAGGATGTCCTAGTGCTGTCCTCGCAGACCCCCTTCAAAACGCAACATTTATTAAACTCTTACGAAGAATAAAAAGTCCCAACAAATATCAAAAACAGCAGGCTTGATACTATTAAGACCAGCGATGCAGCGTATCTAAGCAATGCGTCTTGCCTTATCCCCATCTAATCAAAAAATGGTTAGAAAGTGAAAGTTTAATAATTTAACCTTGCCGCTTTGAGCAGTGAAAGCTCTAACTTTTTGACTAACTCGATTCGCTAAACGAATTTTACCTGAGCATATTGAGGCTTTTCTCACCGTATCTGAGCGGAAAATCGCCCAAAACCGCCTTAAATTATATAAAGCATAGAGAGTGGGTGTCTGGACTATCCTGATATATCAGTACGTGGGAAAGGCATGTTTATTGATGACATTACTCTTCCTGACATGCTATATATGGAAGCGATAAGAAGCCCTGATGGCATGGCAAAGATTCTGAACGTCAACGGGGACTTAATGCTAACGAATTCAACCCAACTCTTGCCACAGTATCAGGCAGAAGAGGCAGGGAGAGATGTATATGTTCAGTGTGTGTTTGCTTCAAGTCATGTCAATTACTGATGACAAAATCTCCAGTGTGCGGAGGGTGTTCTCAACGTTTAAAGAAAGCATCGGAAACAATTCAATCTTGAATTAGTCTGAATTCTTCTCTATTATTTAATATCTAATAATATCTCTTCAACCTGCCTCCAACCGTCTGCAATCCTAATATTCTTTGACCTGTCTTCTTTAGCAAATTCTTCATTCCAAGGTTGTCTTAACAAGATGCCGGTCTTACCTACTTTTGCTACGCTAGTTATGACTTCTGGAAAATCATCTATGTAAACACTTACTTCTTCAAGTTTGTGTTTTTCATCATGGTGGTCAAAGACGATTAGCTTCCGGTACGCTATTTTATTATCTTTTAACCAATGTCTAACATTCTCGTTTTTATTCAGAGTGGTTATGTAGATTTCAAACTTATCCCTTAGATTATCCAATATTGTAGGTATATCCTGACTTTCCATCCCTATTGCATGATAATCTTTCCATATTTCTTTAAAACCCATTAATACTTCCTCGTGAGTTAGAGAAGTGAAAACTTCTGATATTT
>JAJZKQ010000032.1 GCA_021804095.1 Microcaldota archaeon
GAGTATTGCAATGGTTTTGTCTTCATATACATATGATGGGTCCATGAGGATAATTATTCATTAAGTTATAAAATCCCACGTGGGAAGGCTATCTTTTCAGATTGCTCAGTATCTCTTCTAGGAGGAGACATTGACTTGGAGTTATAACAGCTTTCATTGAAGGCATCTCTTTTTCAAGCCTGCCGGCAAGCGAAGGAGATCTTGTCAGGGGAGGTGAGATGCTTTTGATTTTCTCCATGTATAGGGTTACTGGTGCTTTTGTAGTTGGAGGAAGGCTTGCGTGTATCTCCATAAATGCATCACTGCCTTCTTTAAAGATATTGCCCCTGTCTCCATCGTAGATTCCCACTTGCAGAGGATACCGGCCATTAAAAAAGCGCATTCTCTCAGTAAAACCATATTTTAGCCAGTCTTCTTGATTAGATACAGGTTTGAATCTCTTACTTGCCTCCGCCTTATAATCTATAATAAACAACTGCTCCCTATTTTCAGTTATTGGAAGTAGATTCCCAATAGGAAGAGCATAGAACCATAAATTGCCTTCTATTTCGTATTTTTTTGTGTTTTTTAGCTGGTTTATAATTGGAAAGTTGAGAATCCTAGGCAGATCGCTAAAGGTCAGAAGTTGAAAAAATTCTTTGGATTCGTTGTATGCTCTGCTTCCGGGCTTAACCTTAATAGGCTGTAATTCGGAATCAGGTAATCGTGTTTTCAGAGTTTGCATGTGATTCACCAATTTAGAATAAGATTATTTTAGGGGCATTTCAAGAAGATGCGAATGCCGGGATTTGAACCCGGGCTCCTGCCTTGGCAAGGCAATGTCCTACCAGGCTAGACTACATTCGCATTGATTTCAGATTGATATGCAGATTCATCCATAAAAACCTTTTGCAAAGAGCAATGGCATGTTATTATGCAGTGATACTGCTAGATGTATCATTACAATCACATCAACTTTCAAAGCTCTTGCTCTGCTTGAAGCGATTATTCTAGGAACTGCTGTGGTGTCGGAGGCTCTGGAGGAATTCCCTTTCTGGTCCTTATCTCTCTGACAACCTTGTCTTTCAACTCCTTTGGAAGTTTTTCATATCCGGCATACTCGGGATACCAGATGGCTCTGCCTGCAGTCAGGCTTCTTATCTCGTTGGAAAAGCCTTTTATGACTTCGGCGACAGGCATCTTTGCTATAACAGTAGCCTGTTCAGCTTCCTGTTGTATGTCAACTATCTGCCCGCGCTTGCCTCCTACAAACGTTATTATGTCTGAGAGATACTCTTGGGGTATGTTTATAGTAAACTTCTGCTTAGGTTCAAGAAGATCCACACCTGCGAAGAGCATTCCTGCATAGATAGGCCTGCGCATAGCAGGTATTATTTGTGCTGGACCTCTGTGTACAGGATCCTCATGTATTGTAGCATCAGTTATAAGCACCTTTATTCCGGTACATTTTTCCCTTGCAAGGGGCCCGTCTTTCATTGCCTCCTCGAATCCCTCTATCAGAAGTTCCATGACTTCGTCAAGATACTGTACTCCCTTTGTAGCGTCTATGAGAACATTCGTATCTGCAACATCGACTATGCCTTTTGCCTCGTCCCTGGACATTCCTCCCTTTATGAAATCATCAACGTAAGCTTTGCCTTTAGGCTTGCCTGGTTTTATATCTCCGGATTCTATAAGAGCTATAACGCCCTGCTCAAGAGGCATTACATTTACATAGAAACGGGAGTGCTTGTTCGGCGATTTGCCTTCTATGTCCTTTACGGTCTTTTCTATAGTTTCCTTGTATACAACTATAGGCTCGCTTGTAGTTATGTTTATCTTATGCTCGTTTCGTAATTTAGTCTCTATTACCTCAAGGTGAAGCTCTCCCATTCCGCTTACGAGATGCTCTCCTGTTTCCTGATTGAGTTCTACACGTATAGTCTGGTCTTCCTTTGAAAGGCCTCGGAGGGCCTCTATAAGTTTCATAAGATCTCTGGAGTCCTTTGCTTCTATGGCTTTGGTCACTACAGGCTGCGAATAATGCTTTATCAGCTCGAATGGGACTATGTTGTTTTCACTTGCGGTATCCCCTATTGAGACGTTTTTCAATCCTACAAGACCGGCAATGTTTCCTGCAGATATCTCATCCACTATTACCCTTTCTGGCCCCATGAATATGTTTACCTGCTGTAGCTTCTGCAGATTAGGGTTTCCAGTGACATATAATTCTGTTCCTTTTTTTACCACTCCAGAGAATACTCGCCCTATGGCAACTTCGCCGCTATGCGGGTCGTTTGTTATGCCAAATATTACCATGTTTACCTTTGCTTTTGGATCTGCTTTTATCATTGCCTTTCCGTCTTCTGTTTCAACGTCGCCGTGCCATAACTTTGGTATTCTGTATGGCTGTGCTATTGAAGGGTCTGGAAGGTGCTCGATTATCATAGAGAGGGTAGCTTCGTCTATCGGCGCTACCTCTTGAAGCTTAGCAAGATCTCCTTTCTCGCTTAGCGTGAATATATCCTTGAATGTAACCTTGTATTTGTTCATTATCTGTGAGGATATCGCCCATTTGTCGTATGCGGAACCGAAACAGACGCTTCCGTCTCCAACCTTCAGTATCCATTTTTCACGGAATTCTTCTGGAGCATATCTTCTTATCATGGTGTTTATGTCGTTTATAAGCTTGAGTAGGCGATCCATTGTCTGTTCCTGGGTTAGCCTCAGCTCAGTGAGAAGCCTATCTGTCTTATTTACAAAGAGAACAGGCTTTGCCCTTTCCTGAAGCGCCTGCCTTAATACAGTCTCAGTCTGCGGCATTATTCCTTCTACCGGGTCAACAACAAGCACTACTCCGTCTACAGCTCTCATGGCTCTTGTAACGTGGCCTCCGAAATCTACGTGGCCTGGAGTGTCTATGAGATTTATGATGTGATCTACACCGTTGTACGGAAATGCTAAGGATATGTCTGCAGACTTGATTGTCATTCTCCTGTCTTTTTCTATCTGCTCGTAGTTGGTATATAATGCATCTCCGGCTACTGATTTTGAGATTATTCCGGCTTTAGCAAGAAGGGAATCGGTAAGTGTTGTTTTTCCGTGATGCACGTGAGCTATTATGGCGACGTTCCTAACTTTATTTATGTCTTTCATGATTCTTGCTACTTCGTCAGCTACAAATTCCTTCCTTACCAAAAACTCACCTTGCTCTCCTAGCTATCCTTTCGGATTCGACTCTCTTCTTTATTGCATAGCTTTCAGGCAGGTTCTGTGATGCGGTTGACAACTCGTCTGCAAGTGCCTCTGAGAGGCTCTTTTTCTTCTTAAAGGCGCCTATCAGTGCGGCAAGGGCAATATTCTTCAATGCCACATCCACTCTCCTGTTTGCGCTTATGCCTACAGCTACATTATAGGATATTCCGCCGTATCTTACCCTAGTGGTATCTTCTATTGGTGCGGAGTTCTGGAGTGCATCGACAAAAACCTGTACAGGATTCTTTCCAGTCTTCTTGTTTATTATAGAAAATGAATCTTCTACTATGTGAAGTACCTTGAGCTTCTTTCCCTGAAGGCGGCCGTTGGTTCTTATAACCTTTCCACCTACCTTCTTGCCTGTTCCGCCACGCATCAGCTTGTTTATAAGCCTCTCTATTATGCTTATATGTGAATCATAATATGATTTCCTGCGCCTCCTTCCGAATATGTTTGGGTAGGCCTGCATGTTGAACTTAACATAGCCTAGCATGCTTGGATCGGTTATTACTACATCCTTTATAGGGTACTTGCCGAAAAGCATTACGTTTTCGGTGTCCAGTTCGAGATCTTCTGCCGTATGAATCTTTGGTGAAGTTTTGTGTATAGTTTCCTTTTTCTCTTCTGGCTTTGATTCTTCCGATCTTGTTTCCCGAATCTCCTTTTCTTCGGAATTATGATCTGCTTCGTTTGAAGCCTGAGGAGACGCGGATTCCAGTTCGGTTTTTGTAGATTTTTCCTTTCTTCTTGCATTCTTTCCGGTGTTTGCATTCTTTATATTTTCATCTGCTTGAGCTTCGACGATTGGTTTGTTTGCATCTTCGGCCATAAATCACTACCTCTTAGGTTTCTCCTTTCTTCCCTTCACGACTTCGAATAGATCTGCTCCGTTTACCATTACTACCCTGTATCTCAATCCGGGAATGCTTCCCATTTGGCCTCTCTGGGATCCTCCCATGCCCTGGATTGTCACCTCGTCGTGCTCTTCTATTACATTTATCGAGCCATCGTAAGGTACATATGCGCCCACTATCTTGCCGTTCTTTATTAGTTGTACTCTTACACATTTTATTAGTCCGGAGTGCGGCTGTTTCTGCTGAAGCACGAATTTCTGGAGGACAAGCGCCTTTGCCATTGGAACTGGACCTACAGGGTCAAACTTCTTTTTCAGGCCGAAATACTTACGCTTCCAAGCTTTATTTAAAAGCCTCTGCTTCTTTCTCTTCCTTATCAATTCCTTTGCAGCAAATTCTCCATTAGGCAATAAATCATCTAATAATTCTCTTTTAATATGTTGGAATTTCCAGGAGAAAGCACCGCAAGAGCGTTTACCGAAAACGGCTTTCCGCATACTGTGCCGAGCTCAAGTGAATTTCCTGAAAATTTAAGCAGTTTTATCTGTGCCACTGAGCACATGTGTATTATGTCCTCTATTATCTCTTTTTTACCTTTCGAAGATATAATAACAGCCTGAACACTTGATTCATTTATGGCACGCATAACTGACTTGTTGCCTATTACAACCTTGCCCGTGTCCACGGCTAAACGTATATCATTGTTAATATCCGATATAAAATCACACTTTACTGGTTTCAAAAGAATGCAGAAGCATCCGAATTGTAAGTATATTCTGTATAAAAAAGTATTTAAGCGCTATTGTTCTTATCCAGAAGGCAAGTCTGCCTGGTTTTCTTTTATGAAATAGATTAAGAGACTGCTAAATGGCAGATTCATACACGTTTCTGCTTCACGCGCTCTCTTAGACCTATTACTTCTATGGCATCTGTCATTGATATCGCATCCCCTACTTTATGCGGTTTTTCAGCCCTTATGTACAACACTTCCTTAGAATTGCATTCATATATCTCATTAAGCTTGGCATAAAGCCTGTTGATAAGTGAAAAACCTTTTTTATGCTGACTCTCAGCATGTACTGGCCCTCTTGCTGCATCGTGTAAAGAGACATTCCGTTTTATGTCCTGCAGTTCCTTTACTGTTTCTTCAATGAGAGAACAAGTCTCCGCTTCCTTCTTATCCATGATTATTACAGAATATATAAAAGGAAATTGTTGATTTGGAAAGGCTTCACTGTGCCTGCCAATTACATAATATACGTTGTTCATATCTGTTTTAGGTATAGAGCCGGAGACATTCATGGAATCCGGAATGTTATAGGATCAGTTGGATATAAAAATATTTTGAGCTTGTATTGAGGTAACGGTTTGGGAGAAAGGTTTTTATCTTTTTAAGATTATAAATTTGATATTCCTTCTTATTTTCATGGAGATTGGAAATGCCAGAAAATATTAGACATGACTCTATGGAAAAGGCATTAGTGTTCTAGAAACCGTATTTTACTGTTTTCTTCAGTCTGGTAGATCGTATACCTAATATTTTTCAAGACTGTTGTACATATTGAAATATCTGTTATGTTATAGGTTTGCTCTGAAGAAATCCAACAACATAAGCCATGCCTCATCTGCGGCTTTTTTATTATATGTCTGGGGCCTTGTGTCGTTGAAGAATGCGTGGTGTGCTCCTAGAAATGCCTTTATTGTGAATGGCTTTTTATACTCTACCATGGCCTTTACAAGATCGTTGAGCCCTGAATTTATCCGGTGGTCTTCACCCCCGTATAGGCCCATTATGGCGCCTTTCACGTTTTTTATTTTGTCTATTGGGCTTGGATTTTCTCCGTAGAATATGACGCATGCGTCTGTCTTTCCTGTGCAACCCAGGTTTATTGACATGCCTCCCCCAAAACAGAAACCTGCGCTGCCTATCTTTCCATTTACCTTTTCCAGGGAATTTAGATAGTCGACACCGCTTGATAGGTATTCTGTTAATAGGTCTACAGGCCTGCTTACAAATAATATCTGGTTCGTGTTGTTAACGGCTTCCTTTTCTGAGGGTTCCAGCTTTGATAGCATCTCCTCCCTGTATTTGGGGTCTCTCTGTTTGTCTACAGGTATTGACATCATAAATTTCATCGTGGATGAGATATTTGAAGGAGTAAGCACACTTGATAGTTTTTTGCTTGAGAAGAGATGTGGAGCAAGTACAACATACCCTTCTGCAGCTAGCCTATCCGCAACTTTTTTAGTGTGGTCATCAAGACCGAAGATCTCATGTATCAGTACTATGCCAGGATATTTTCCGTTATCTTCAGGATATGCAAGATGTGCAGATATTGAGTCTTCTGAAGTCTTGTAAGTTACATTTTTCGATTCTGTTTTCATTTTATTACCTATTTTGATATTATCGGCAAAAAATATATTGCCTTAGTTTCAGTTAGGTTTACCTTTCTGTTCATTGCGTTAATGGATTGGAGGAGTGTATCTGCGTTTTATTTTATCAGGTAGAATATTTCAAGTATTATTTCAACGATTATGAGCACTATGACTATCCGCTCCAGGAATGCCTCATGCCAGAAGGCTTCGATGTCGGAAATATATTTTCGTTCGTTGTCTATCGCTTCCAGATCTTTTTCTATAGAGCTCTTGAGAACATCAAGCTTGAATACGTTGGAAAATAAGGAGTATACTCTGGAAAGATACCATTCGCCTAGGCCGAAGACGGTGTCATTCACATTATTTATTACGGTGCGCGTGTTGTCATATATGCTGCCAAGAGACCTGTTCATCTTTGCCATCTCGGAGTTTTTCATACGCATAATTCCGGAATCCAATGAATTGAGGACAGAGCTGGATGATTCTAGCTTGACAGTAAGCATCTGATGGTATATTCGCATTTCCAGAAGTTGCAGGTTTGATATCTCAGCTATTAGAAGCTCGTGTTCGTAGGAATTTTCTTTGTCTATCATCACTGCGCTCTCCCAGCCTACGAAAAGAACATTGCTTGAATTATAAGAGATATTTTTTCCAAGTATGTAGTCAATATATTCTGACTCCAGGGTATCTGCGTGTACCTCGTCTATAAGTAATCCGGATATTAGCTTCTTAGATTTTGAAAGAATATTTGATTTGTCGCCTTCCAAATAATAGAATTTATAAGTTTCTGAAAGCTGGTTTATGTTTATTTCCTTCTTTTTTGAGAGCGCTGACGATACTTTTTTCTTTGTCTTTGAGACTACTCCGTTAATAATCTCGTTTATCTCTTTGTTGAAAGTCATTTTTGAGATGATATCATTATTCCAGTTGGCAATAGGATGCCTTATCCTTATTGAGAATCCTCCGAACGGATATATGGCTACCTGCACCTTGAAATAATATTCAGTGTTGCCTATTTTTTCTGTCTCTTCTTTGAGATTGAATATTGAAGGAATATTGAATGTTGCTATCTCTTCAGGCTCTGGCTTTGAGAATTCGTATTTTGAAAAGTCTTCAGGATTCTTGAGAAGGCCTGAGAGCTGGTCTTCAGTAAACCTGACCCCAGAATCATACATAAACAAGTAGATTATTTCGCTGTTCATAAGAGATCATAGCCACATTGGTACAAGAACCATGTATACTTTGAAGAATAAGAACCTTATGCATTCCTGAGATGTTGGTCTTTTCGCATCTCTTTTACATACGATTTCTGGATTTGGATTCAAATGGAAAAGCGGATTTGCACCTTTAGCTTTATAGGGTTCTTGCAATGACATCCTGCTACCATCAGGGAATGTGAGGCCTGACGGTCGCTTTGCTAAGTTTATGGTTACTACAGGGAGAAACAGGCTGGTTTCTTTCCTTTATTGCAAATGCCGTCTGGGGTTGTGGGGATTTGAACCCCAACTTGCTGGTT
>JAJZKQ010000001.1 GCA_021804095.1 Microcaldota archaeon
ATGCCATTTTCACGCAACAGAATCTCTGCACTTCTTAATTTACCATTGTAGTTGAAACCCATGGCATACCCATGTGCACCTGTGTTGTGTATTGCAAGAATATCTCCGATATTTATTTTGGGCAGTTTTCTGTCTATAGCAAATTTGTCATTATTTTCGCATAGTGATCCGACTATGTCGTAAGTATGATCATTTGGAGATTCTTCCTTTCCCATTACAGTCATATGATGGTAAGCTCCGTACATTCCTGGGCGCATCAGATTTGCCATTGATGCGTCTACGCCTATATAGTCCTTGTAGATGTTCTTGGTATGGATGGCTTTTGTTATCAGGTAGCCGTGCGGGCCTGTGACCATTCTGCCGTTCTCCATGAGTATTTTAAGCGGAGAAAGGCCTTTTGCAGCTATCTTGTCTTCGTATGTATTCCTGATCTCTTTTGATACATAATCCAAATCCACCTCTTTCTGTTCTGGTTTATAAGGAATGCCTATTCCGCCTCCGAGGTTTACAAACTCAAAACGTATATTTAATGCGTCGGATATATCTTTAACCAAGTCAAAGAGCATCTTGGCTGTCTCTATGAATGCCTCAGGATCCAATTCGTTTGATGCTACCATAGTATGTAGGCCGAATCTTTTCACGCCTTTGTCTTTCATTATAGCGTATGCTTCCAACAACTGTTTTTTTGTAAGGCCGTACTTCGATTCCTCAGGTTTACCTATTACATTGCCTTCTGATGTTTTGCGCAGAGGGCCTGGATTGTAACGGAAGCATATCAATTCGGGTATTCCGGCACTCTGTTCTAGAAAAGGTATATGTGTTATGTCATCTAGGTTTATTATCGCGCCTAGTTCGTAGGCTTTCCTGAATTCGTCTGGAGGGGTATCGTTTGATGTAAACATTATCTCTTCTCCTTTAAAACCAAGTTTTTCTGCAAGAAGAAGCTCGGGAAGGGAACTGCAGTCTACACCCTGGCCTTCTTCCTTGAGTATTTTTATTATGTAGGGATTAGGGCATGCCTTGACTGCAAAATGATTTCTGAATCCTGGGACCCATGAGAAGACCCTATTAAGCTTTCTTGCAGTCTGCCGGATGCCTTTTTCTCCATATATGTGGAATGGGGTTGGATGTTTTTCTATTATCCTGTCAAGCTGGTCTTTTGTAAAAAAGAGGTCGCCGTTGTTATTCATAGAAGTCATCCCATTATTGGTTTAGATTTTCTCTTATGAGGTTGGACGCGAGTTCTGTCTCTTCCAATGAAGGAACTAATGCCATTCTGAAGTAGTTGTCAGCGTTAGGCGCATTTCCTAAGGCAAGCATACCTCCCGGCGTTATGTTTATGCCGATTTTTGCTGAATCATCAAGCGTTAGCATAGACTTGGCGAATGATATGGAACTTGATGGAGATTCTGCCCAGATATAGAATGTAGAGTCTGCCCAGTATTTTATTCCTACTTCTTCAAGTGCGGATGTGATGAACTTCCGTTTTTTGTTATAGGCGTCTCGCATTTTCTGTACGTGTTCCTCGTCGTTTAATGCTGAGATGACAGCTTCCTGTATTGCATTTGCAACGCCTGAATCAATCTGTGTTCTGAATTTTCGGTAATAGCCTATCAATTCTTTTCCGCCTGCGGCAAAGCCTACTCGGATTCCTGTTGCGTTGCTTCTTTTTGATAGGGACTGAAAGATTATTATGTTATCCCAGTCGTCAGTATATTCCAGTATTGAATGCGGTTTTTTGTTTGTGTACATCTCAGTATATGCTTCGTCTGACGCAATTATGGCTCCATATTTCTGTGAAAGAGAGATAAGATCGCTGAAAAAACTGTCGCCTGCTATTGCAGTAGTAGGGTTGTTCGGGTAGTTTATCCAGATTAATTTTGTTCTGCGTTCTCGAAGCACAGATTCTATATCATTTAGATCTGGAAGAAATCCGTTTTCTTCCCTTAACGGGTAGAATCTTGGGATTCCTCCGGCAAAGACTGCTCCTGCTTTGTATGGAGGATACCCTATAGAGGGCATCAAGACATGGTCTCCAGGGTTCACAAATGCAAATGGCAGATGAAAAACAGCTTCCTTTGAGCCTGCTGTGGAAGTTATCTGGGAATCTGGATCTGGACTTACATTGAACCTTCTGTGCATCCATTCTGATGCTGCATTCCGGAATTCTTTCATGCCTATGTAGCTAGGATATCCTGAACTTTTGTGTCTCTCGGCTCCTGATTGTAATCCTCTTATGGCATTTTCGTAAAGGGGTTCGGTAGGGTCTCCTACTCCGAAATCCAATACCCTGAATCCATGTATCCTAGCTTCTTCTTTTGCCTTATCTACTTCTGCAAAGGCATAAGTCATAAATTCGTTGAGTCTTTCGCTTGGTTTCACTTCAATAAAAACACCACATATCTGCCTCTTTCAACACATACCCCGATTATCTAAACATATTTTACAAATATAATATATGAATAATGCATGAATCATTATTTTCTCATTGACGGATTGATCACTATGGATATGCTAGATGCTAGCTCGCCTGGCTCATGATACACGTTGGTTCTGACCCAAGGTGCCCAGAATTCCGGATCGGTGGTAGCGCGCACTAAGCGGGTTATCTCTGCCATTACTAGTTTGATTTCAATTCCGGACTCGCCAAGATCAATTACCTTTTTTGCATCAGTGTATGCTTTCTCGAAATCACCGCGTTTGAGAAGAGCCAATGAGCGAAGCCTGTAGGTTTTCGGATCTTCGGGATTGAGGTCTATAGCTCTTGTATAGCATTCGGTTGCTTTTCTGTAGTCCTCTTTCCCAATAGCAGCGTTGCCGGCTTGGAGTGCTCTGCTGAAAAGGAATGGCTTCGAGCGTGAAGAGAGGTCTATGATAGCTGCATCCATATCTCACAATCCGGAGTTATTTACATTTATTTAGTATATATACTGTATGTTATTGAGATAACATAAATTTATTTAAATATCTTCCTTTATTTAAACGTTTCTAGATTTTAATAGTTGTTGTGATGAAGCTCCAGGCGGAAGGCTTCATACTTGGAAATGAAGAGAGTGGATTTAGATTCGCAGAATCAGAAAAGGCTATAAATAATAGCCCGACTAATAGTAGTATGGAATCCGTAGTACTGTCAGGTCTACCTGCTGCTGGAAAGACAACGGTAGGAGGCATACTCTGCGATATTCTCGGATTCAGGCTTCTTGGTGGAGGAGACATATTAAAGGAAATGGCAGCTGAACGTGGTTTTAAGGTAACAGGAAAGGAGTGGTGGGATACACCTGATGGAGCTAAATTCCTTAAGGAAAGGGAGAGCAATCCTAATTTCGACAAGGAAGTTGACAGAAAGCTTGATGAGAAGATAAGAAAGGGAGATATTGTAGTGACCAGCTATACTGCCCCTTGGATAATAGACGCGGGATTCAAAGTATGGCTAAATGGAAGCACTACAAAGAGAACTGAGAGAATGGCTACCTGCTTTGTATGGAGGATACCCTATAGAGGGCATCAAGACATGGTCTCCAGGGTTCACAAATGCAAATGGCAGATGAAAAACAGCTTCCTTTGAGCCTGCTGTGGAAGTTATCTGGGAATCTGGATCTGGACTTACATTGAACCTTCTGTGCATCCATTCTGATGCTGCATTCCGGAATTCTTTCATGCCTATGTAGCTAGGATATCCTGAACTTTTGTGTCTCTCGGCTCCTGATTGTAATCCTCTTATGGCATTTTCGTAAAGGGGTTCGGTAGGGTCTCCTACTCCGAAATCCAATACCCTGAATCCATGTATCCTAGCTTCTTCTTTTGCCTTATCTACTTCTGCAAAGGCATAAGTCATAAATTCGTTGAGTCTTTCGCTTGGTTTCACTTCAATAAAAACACCACATATCTGCCTCTTTCAACACATACCCCGATTATCTAAACATATTTTACAAATATAATATATGAATAATGCATGAATCATTATTTTCTCATTGACGGATTGATCACTATGGATATGCTAGATGCTAGCTCGCCTGGCTCATGATACACGTTGGTTCTGACCCAAGGTGCCCAGAATTCCGGATCGGTGGTAGCGCGCACTAAGCGGGTTATCTCTGCCATTACTAGTTTGATTTCAATTCCGGACTCGCCAAGATCAATTACCTTTTTTGCATCAGTGTATGCTTTCTCGAAATCACCGCGTTTGAGAAGAGCCAATGAGCGAAGCCTGTAGGTTTTCGGATCTTCGGGATTGAGGTCTATAGCTCTTGTATAGCATTCGGTTGCTTTTCTGTAGTCCTCTTTCCCAATAGCAGCGTTGCCGGCTTGGAGTGCTCTGCTGAAAAGGAATGGCTTCGAGCGTGAAGAGAGGTCTATGATAGCTGCATCCATATCTCACAATCCGGAGTTATTTACATTTATTTAGTATATATACTGTATGTTATTGAGATAACATAAATTTATTTAAATATCTTCCTTTATTTAAACGTTTCTAGATTTTAATAGTTGTTGTGATGAAGCTCCAGGCGGAAGGCTTCATACTTGGAAATGAAGAGAGTGGATTTAGATTCGCAGAATCAGAAAAGGCTATAAATAATAGCCCGACTAATAGTAGTATGGAATCCGTAGTACTGTCAGGTCTACCTGCTGCTGGAAAGACAACGGTAGGAGGCATACTCTGCGATATTCTCGGATTCAGGCTTCTTGGTGGAGGAGACATATTAAAGGAAATGGCAGCTGAACGTGGTTTTAAGGTAACAGGAAAGGAGTGGTGGGATACACCTGATGGAGCTAAATTCCTTAAGGAAAGGGAGAGCAATCCTAATTTCGACAAGGAAGTTGACAGAAAGCTTGATGAGAAGATAAGAAAGGGAGATATTGTAGTGACCAGCTATACTGCCCCTTGGATAATAGACGCGGGATTCAAAGTATGGCTAAATGGAAGCACTACAAAGAGAACTGAGAGAATGGCTAAGAGAGATGGCACTGATATTGAAGACATGGCAAAAGTGGTAAAGTTAAGGGACAGTGAAAACAAGAAGCTTTATAAGAATCTTTACAATATAGATTATGGTAAGGACCTTTCCCCTTTTCATCTCATAATAGACACTAATGAGATAACTCCGGAAGAGGTTGCTGAGATAATAATAAATAAGTATAAAGAGAGAAATTCAAGGTGAAAAAATGGCATTGATAGAAGTAGGAAGAGTATGTATAAAAAAATCAGGTCGAGATGCAGGGGACAAAGCTGTAATTACAAAGGTCTTTGATAAGAACTTTGTTGAGGTTATGACACATACTAGGCCAAAGCCTAGAAAAATAAATGCCAAGCATTTGGAATTCCTTAACGAGAAATTAGACGTTAAAAATACAGGTGAACTTAATTCAGCCTTGGAGATATCCGAAAAGCGGCCTGCTCCTGAAACTCCAAGAAAGAAATAATAGGGCATCTTCTCTGAAGTATTACGGTATTTTTTATTTTACTTTTTGAATTTTTAGTGTAGATTTTCCAATATCTGCTTATTTTGATTACATCGTATTATCCGGTTACCTGACCTGAATTAATCGGCAGGAATAAATGGCTTTACATTTTTTATTATACGATGTTTGCATGGCCGTTAATATAGGAAAAAATTCCAGAAGGATAATAGAAAGGGACAAAAAAATTATGATAACGACTACCAGAGGTTCGTATAGATTTGTTGCGGAAAGAGGCGAGGGGGATTTTGCATTTGATGCAGATGGCAATAAGTTTATAGACTTCTCCAGCTTTGTCTCGGTTTATAATCTGGGAGTAAATGCAAACAGGGAAGTAAGGAATGCCATAAAAAAACAGGTGGATGTACTTATGCATGCGGCATTCACAGATTATTATTCCGAATTGCCCGTGGTATTTGCTGAGAACCTTATGAAGATGCTGCCTGATGGTTTTGGCAGAGTATTTTATTCTAATTCTGGGACAGAGGCCATAGAGACAGCAATGAAGCTTGCAAGGCTCTTTACAAAGAGAGAGTATAATCTTGCATTTTATGGAGGCTTCCATGGAAGGACAATGGGCTCACTCTCGCTTACGGCTTCTAAGACCAAGCAGAGGGAAGGATTCGGCCCTTTTAATTCGGCACTTCATGCTCCTTATGCTTATTGCTATAGATGCCCTTTTGGAAAGGAGTATCCGGGATGCGGAATGGAATGTCTGGATTACATAAAGAAGTATACGCTTGAGAAGGAGGCCTCTAAGAAGGAGGTCTCGGCAATATTCATGGAGCCCATACAGGGAGAGGGAGGATATGTAGTACCTCCTAAAGAGTTTGTTAAGGGAATCAGGGAGATAGCAGACGATAGCGGGGCTATTATGGTTTCTGACGAGATACAGGCAGGATATATGAGGACAGGAAAGTTCCTGGCTCTTGACAACTTCGGAGTTAAAGCCGATATTTATACCATGGCAAAGTCGATAGGAGGAGGATTGCCAATGGGCGTTACGGTAACAAAGAAATCGCTTGGGGATATAGAGCCCGGTGCCCATGCGAATACCTTCGGCGGAAATCTGGTAGCGGTGGCTGCGGCAGACGCTTCGCTTTCTTATCTTAGGAGAAACAGGATGGCAATACAATCCGGTGTGATTAAAAAGGGAAGAATGGTTTTGAAGAGGCTGGAGGAGCTGAAAGAGAGATACGAGATAGTGGGAGACGTTAGAGGAATAGGGCTCATGATAGGAGTTGAATTTGTCAAGGACAAGAGATCCAAGAGATATGGAGTAGAGGAACGTGAGAAGATAATCGCAAAGTGCTTTGATAGCGGCCTGCTGTTGCTGCCTGCCGGAAATTCCACTATAAGGATAATACCGCCCCTTACAATTTCTATCCGCAACCTTGAGAAAGGCATGGATATCTTTGAAGATGCGGTTAAATCGGTAGCCGAAGTAAAGGCATGATATTACAGTTACATCGTGGTCTGAAGGCCTTACATATACTTTCCAAGATTAAACTGTCCTGTAGTATTATTCTTCATTGCTTCCTCTGGAACTGAGAAGATGCTGTTTATCTCTTCTCTTACAAGCACGAGGCGCTGTTTTATATATGGGTCAAGATCATACCTGTCGGCTAGCTGTATGGCCATTCCAAGGTATTTTTCTATTCCTGCTTTTGAGATGGTAAGTATCAATTTTCCTCCGTCTTTTGAGCATTTGCCGCTTAGCGGGACTCTCCTGTATTTGGAGTTGCATGAAGAGCATCTGAAATTCTGCCTTGAAAACGAGTGGAGGTTTCCTATGAGGTCGGGAATGAAGTGGCTTACTATGAGCTTTCTGGCAGCATCGGGCTTGTCTATCGCATATATACGGTCCATGAGGGCGAACTCTCCGTCTACCTTTTCCTGCATTGTCTTGAATTGGGTGTATTGCGATTTTTTAGGCGAACTTTCCAATGCTTTTGCTGAAGATGCATGTGTGAACCATATGTTGCTGTATGCCGATTCTGTTCCTAGGCGCTTCTCTATTATTTCAACATTAGCGTCTGAAGGATAGGCATACGCAAAAGTTTTCTCATAGAATTCTAGGCCATAGGACTCTGTTGCTTCCATGGCATGGGCTTCATCGTCAATTTCCTCTGGGAGAAGGTTCAGGGTAAGCACAAGCGGAGCGTCCATGCTCCCGCCTACACTTGTAGGAAGGAATTCCCTGGAGAAGTTTAGGAGTGCATCGAGAAGGAGCATTGTAGTATCTTCATCCCCGTCGCAGTTTCTTCTCCTTGCTGATATGGTATATGGATGGGATAATCCGACATTTACTTCTGCGAAACCTATCACCCGGTTTAGAACCCCGCATGATGTATGTGGAGAGAGTGTAATTACAAGATGTCCTATCAGATCCCTATAATCAGATATATTGTAGAATTTTTCAAGGCCATATAGATCTGAAAGAAGCTGGTCTACAAACCTCGAGACTTTTGTGAAGTATATTCCTGCTTTCTTGCTGAGTATGCAGTCCTGGTGCTTAAGCTCAACCAATTGTGAAGGATCGGTAAGCTCGTTCCCTTTGTAGTCCTTTGTATAATTGAGCTCCCTGAGCTTCTCTACGGAGACGCCTATTTCGGAAGGATAGAAGTGAGTTATCGGAACATCTGTGGCGTCGAACCTTGATGTTCCGTCCTTGAAGATATAAACCCCGTTTTTGGAGCGGAGGATTCCTTTTTCGATGGGCTCTGCTACTTTGTCTTTATTCGGAAGGCTCGGCAGGCACTTTATTACTTCAGGAAGTTTGTTTATGCCTAGCCTCTTCAGCCCTATAGATATGTCTTTCGAGAGATCTACTGTTCTCTCGTTGTATGCCGTTGCCCTGGAACCGCATTTGTCGCAGTTATCCAGTTCTGCAATGCTTCCGCAATTCTGGCATTTTTTCAGTATTATTGCCCTAACATCGCAGTCGGCGCAGTAGGTGGAGTCTATTGTCCTCTTGCACCTTGGGCAGAAATAATTAGCCATCATCACCTTGAGCCCTGATTTGAGTTTTTTTGAGTCTGCCAGGTATGCCTTTGTAAGATTATGGTCATTGCCTCCGTATGTTCCTATAGGGAATATTAAATTCAAAGCAGGCTTCATCAGACGCTCCTTGGCTTTTTCAGGCCTTCCGATTCTTGCGCCTATGAATGTGGATCTTTTTGGTACCTGGAATGGTGCCACCGAATTCACAAAAGCGAGCGTATCTGGAGCTTCATCTATCCGCTGATATCTTTCTTCCGCTCTTCTGGTGTCTATCATTCCTGAAGAGGATGCAAAGCCGAGAGAGGCAACAAGGCTCTGCGCGTTTTCTTCGTATATGAGTATTTTTCCTGAAATCAGTCGGTGTGGAACCTGGAGCAGCTCGAGGGTTCTTTTCGCATCTTTGTCAAAATCCAATTCCAGTGATATGATATCGAATAGGCTTTGGTATCTGCCTGCGATGTTGGATATTCTTGCTGCAAGATTGCTCAATGCTTGTGAATCTATAGTTTGGAATTCGTAAAGGAATTTTGGGTGTATTGGCATGCCGTACTTTGCAGCTATGGTAAATGCTTCCTTGAATGATGGCTCTCCTTTGGGCACATCTAGGCCGGATTTGCTTTTGAGCTGAAGCTCCCAGAGCTCTTCAACGTAGCTGCTTGGCTGGAGCTGAGTGTTTGATTTCTTGAAGTCTCCGAATGTTGCGAGTATGTCCCCTATTGATATTATTTCTGATACCTCCTGCTTTATCTTCATTGCTGTCTCTACGTCACTGACCCTGAACGCGTCTCCGGACTTAAGCACGACGAAAGGGCCCTCTATGCTGTCTACAGGCACGGCTACGCAGCCTTTTCCAGGATACTCTATCCTGAGCTGTGTTCCTATGGCTATAAAACTATCAAGTATAACCATGGTTGCTGGATTGAATCCTTTTGAAGCTATTCCTGTGAGCCTGCTCCTCCCGTATCTAAGCCTGAAGCCTCCCGGCTTTCCGGGATATGCAAGTATGGGCCTTCCGGCTACCAGTTCTTCAAGGAATACGGCAGCGTCTTCTTTGGAGGCAGATTTCTTGGATACTGATTTTATTACCCCATTAAGCCAGCCCCATTCTAGGTTCACGCTCTTTGTCTCTTTAAGCATTTTTTTAGCTTTCTGAGCTATTCCCTCACATATTACAAGCGAGATGCCTCCCCTTACTCTGTTGGTTATTGGAATTTCTTTTCCTGTCGAATCTATCCTGCGCAGGTTGCCGTTTACGCTGACCTCTATTGATTCGGTTGGGACTCCGTCTATGCATACAGGGCAGTTTTCTACTATAGTACGTATGTCTTCCGGAGGAGGCCTGTACTGAAGCCTTGCCGCGCGTGTATGATATAGCTCTGCCTCCTCTACATAGCGCTCTGTTTCCGCTTTGGTTGGCTTGTATCTATCTATTCCGAATATCTTTCGTGCGTAATCGGTAAGTGCCACTGACAATGCAGCTGCGGTGCCTCCTGCCCCTCTTATAGGCCCAGCATAGGATATTGCAAGATATGATGTTCCGTCTGGGTTTTTGTAGCTGTCTATGCCTTTTATCCCCTCTGTAGGTGCAACTAATACTCCCTCGGTAAGTATTGCGGTGCCTACCCTTACAGCCAATTCTATTCTCTTTGTCTGCTCGTAGCCGGAGAATTCCTCGCTTCTGCAGATCTCCCCCGCGACCTCGAATGCCAGGCCGCTTCTGCTCTGCTTGTCTAGTTTCTTCCTTATGATATTGCTGATTCCTTTTATCCCTATTAGACCTTCTACCCTGCTTGCAAGATCCGGAGCTGGAAGAATCTCTACCTCTGTTTTTGGATCCAATCCTCTGGCTCGCGCTTTTCCAGCCAGTTCGTAGGCTTTGTAAAAATCTTTTGATAAAATTTCAAAGTATCCGTTGTTGTCCAAAAAATCACGCAAGTGAGTTAAAATCCATGCTCCACAACGCACTGTCCTTTGTGTTGTATATCGGAAGTATTGCAGGTGTAGGCATGTGGCCAAGCTTTACCTGATATAAAGTCCTTGCCTGCCATGTCCCGCTGTTTATTATCTGTGTTCCGTGATAGTCCGCATAGCCGTTTTTGTGCAAATGCCCCATATGGAGTATGTCAGGCACTTCATCCATCACCAGAGAGTCCTTTCTGCTTGGCATTATGGGATTATCACCGTATATCGGAGAGAGGTGCCTTTTCTTCAGTACTTCAGTCATTGCTGTTTCAGGCTTCGAATAACTGCATCCGGGGATTGCCTGTATTATAGAGTCCAGGGATGCTCCGTGATATGCAAGTATGTTTATTCCATGCACTTTGACATAGCCGGGATTGGATACAAGGTGTATGTTGTCTTTTTTGAAATCTTTTATCAGATCGTCTCCAAGCGGCGGCTGCGGCTCTGCCAATTGTAGCGCATCATGGTTTCCTGCCAATACGAATATTTCCACATGCTCCGGTATTCTGTCCAGGTAGGAGAATAATGAGGCATACTGCTTGTATATGTCATTTATGCTCAGTTCCTTGTCCTGGTTTGGATAGACGCCTATTCCGTCTACAAGATCTCCGCTTATAACCAGGTATTTTATCTTCTCTGCTAGGTCCTTCCTGGCATCTACCCTCCCATTCAGCCATTCTATGAATTTCTCAAAATGTTTTTCCAGGAATAGCTTGCTGCCTACGTGTATGTCTGATGTGAATGCTATTGCTATATCTTCTTCTGTCTGTTTTATCTTTCTTATAGGTATATCTGGCCATATAACGCCAGTGGCTATCAGAAATGGGGTAGAGACCTTTCCTTTTATAGCTATAACTTCATCGTTGACTATCTTAGAGGCAAGGTCGAAGAGCGTATGCATTTCCTTCCTTGAGGTTCTTTCTGGTTTTATGAAAAGAATTTTTGCAGTGCCCGAATCATCTTCCAGCGTCAACATTATGTGGCCTTTCTTGGTTATGCTCTTCTCATAAACCATCCCTATTATGCCTACCTCCCTGCCATTGGCATATATTTTTAGGTTCTCTATCTTGTTTGTTATTCCTACACCGCTCATCCTGTTTCTCTCTATTATAGATCTTAGCTTATCAAACCTGTTCCTGAAATATGCCGAAAAGTCCTCAACCATTGCAGGAGTCTTTTCTATTGTGGAGTTCCTTATGCTGAATTCTGGCCTTACGTCTTTTGCAGTCTGGTGCTTGTTTATAGTGCCTTTTATCTCGTATGTAATCTCGGCTTCAGGCTGGGGCTCTTTTCTTATCTCACCGATTATCTGAGCCAGAATACTCTTGTCGATTATCTTAGGCCCTTGGTATGCTTCAAGGAATGAGATTGTCTTCTCGGAGAGCCTTTCGACTCCTATTGGTGAGATCTCCTTGTCGGTTATCTCTGAGCTTATGACAGCCTTGCCGCTCAGCCTTTGGGCAAATTCAGCAACAAGGTATCCGTCTTCGTTCATAAATATCACAACAAGTAGATGTTTTAATTTACATGGAATTATTATATAGGTTTTGCAGTAAGATTGTGATATAAAGTTGAGAGCATGGATGAAAAGGACAAGGATCTTGGGATTACAGTGAAAAAATCTGAAAATTTCTCTGAGTGGTACCAGCAGGTGCTTACAAAATCATTATTTATGGATTATACTGAGGTTTCGGGATGCCTTGCGCTCAGGCCTTCGGCATATGCTGCATGGGAGAACCTCAGCAGGGCGGTAGATGCCGAATTCAAGAAGGAGGGAGTTGAAAATGTATACTTTCCCATGCTTATTCCTGAAAAGTTCCTTAATAAGGAGAAGGAACATGTGGAAGGATTTGCTCCGGAAGTTGCATGGGTTACGGGAGCGGGAAACTCTGAGTTTGAAGAAAGACTTGCGGTAAGGCCTACTTCGGAAACCATAATGTATCCAAGCTTTTCAAAATGGATAAGGTCATGGAGGGACCTTCCTATGAGATATAACCAGTGGAATAGCGTCATAAGGTGGGAATTCAAGCATCCTACACCGTTTATAAGATCCAGGGAATTCCTCTGGAATGAGGGGCATACTGTCTTTGCGACTGAAGCTGAGGCATCTGCTGAAAGAGACAAGATTCTTGGCATATACATAAATGCGCTAAAGGATTATTTTGCCCTTCCCGGCATACCTGGAAAAAAGACAGATAGCGAGAAGTTCGCAGGAGCGGTGGCAAGCTTCAGCGTAGAGCATGTAATGCCTGATGGCTGGGCTATACAGGGGCCAGACTTCCACTTAGACGGACAGAATTTTGCAAAGGCGTTTGATATCAAGTTCCTAAGCAGGGAAGGCAAGACAGAATATGGATGGCAGAACACGTATGCAATAAGTACCAGGGAATTAGGAGTAATGGTAGCAACCCATGGAGATGACAAAGGGCTTATTCTGCCGCCTAAAGTTGCATATATTCAGATAATAATAATACCCATATACAAAAAGGAGAACGGAGGAAACATAATAGAATATGCTAAGAAGATTGAGGCTCTTGCAAAGGAGGAATTTAGAATAAGGATAGATATGAGGGAGGGTTATTCTCCGGGATTCAAGTTCAGCGAGTGGGAGCTCAGAGGAATTCCGCTGAGGGTAGAGATAGGCGAAAAAGAGATGGCGGATAATAGGGCGAGGTTAGTCAGGAGAGATACTGGAGAAAAGATAGATGTCAAACTTGAAGAATTTTCTGAAAAATGCAGGAGCATCTTAGAGCGCATGCAGAAAGATTTGTACGAAAAGGCAAAGGAGTTTATGGAGAGCATGGTGAAGCGAGTCAGTACCTATGAAGATTTCAAGAGGATACTCCCATTGGGAGGCATAATGCAGGCTGGTTGGTGTGGAAATGCCGAATGCGAGAAAAAGGTAAAGGAAGAGACTGGAGCAAAGATAACCAATATGCCTTTTGACCAGGGAGTATTGGCAGACAGATGCATATACTGTAAGATGCCTGCAAAGAGCATGGCAAACTTTGCCAGATCTTACTGAATGTTCTCAGCTTCCATATTAGATAAAGCATTGGTTTAAAATCTGAATGTTTAATATTAGTTAGTATCAGCCCCATCGTCCAGCGGCCAAGGACGGCGGGCTTTGGACCCGCAAACACCGGTTCGAATCCGGTTGGGGCTAGATTTTCTTTTTTTGTTTAATTGAAATCCTGTTTTGTGGCTTAAAATCAATCTTTGCAGATTATTTTTTCTTTCTGACGGCTTTGCTTAGCTCCAATGCTCTTAACAGGGTCCATTCCACATTAGGATATGTTTTAAGCCGTTTTATTTCAGAAGGCCCTACCCACTTAAATGTCTTGCTTTCTTCACTTGAAACCCTGAATCTTTTTCGCTTGGTAGCCTTTGCAAGATAAACCATGTCGAAATGGATGTGCTTCCCTGTCTTGTATTTTACATTTTCGTACATTATAGTAAAGGGCTTTGGAAGTTCATGCGCCTCTTTCCCTGAATAAGCCTTTTCGGCACCACGGTTCGAATGATTTAAGAGTTTTATTTCAAAGCCTGTTTCCTCCAATGTCTCCCTTACAGCAGTATCATGCGGCATTTCACCGCTGTCCACATGCCCTCCTGGATATAGCCAAACACCAAGCTTCTTGTGCTTCAGGAGATAGACTTTGCCTTTGTTCACTATCACTGCTGAAGCACAGATGCATTTTTTTGGCATGGTTATCGCTTAGGCATTAGACATCTAGATAATAATATATTTCCATTGGATGTGGATGCTTTGCTATAGAGCTTATCTCTTCACGTTTCATCTCAATGTATGTGCTTATAAGCCCCTCGTTGAACACAGGTTTCAGGAAGGCATTGTCAGACTCAAGATCATCGAGGGCCTGTTCTAGGGATCTCGGCAGCTCCAATATATTCATCTCCTTTCTCTTATCACTGCTTAGTTCGTATATGTTTTCATCTACATGGTCGAGAGGCATTATCTTATTCTTTATGCCGTCGATACCAGCCATCAGCAATGCAGTAAATGAGAGATAGGGGTTTGCAGAAGCGTCGGGAGCCCTGTATTCTATGCGCTTTGCTTTTTCTGATCCCTTGAAATGGGTTGGTACGCGTATCACTGCACTTCTGTTTGATCTGCTCCATGCCTTGTATACAGGAGCTTCAAAGCCAGGTATTAATCTCCTGTAGCTATTGGTTGTTGGCGAGGATAGGGCAGAGAGGGCTCCTGCATGCTTGAGTATTCCGCCTATTACATATCTTCCGAATTGGCTGAGTTGTGCATATTCGTCTTCAGGATCATACATTATGTTTTTTTTGCCGTCTGATGACCATATGCTGAAATGGGTGTGCATTCCTGTTCCATTATCGCCATACATAGGCTTGGGCATGAATGTCGCCAGTTTCCCGTATTTTGCAGCTACATTTTTCAGTACATACTTGAAGATCTGTATCTTGTCTGCTGAGTCGGTCATTGTTGAGAATCTGAAGTTTATTTCACCCTGTCCGGCAGTTGCAACTTCGTGATGGGACGCCTCTATCTTGAAGCCGAAAACGTCGGATAAGAGGTTTATGGTTTCCATCCGAATGTCCATGAGCCTGTCTACGGGAGGAGCAGGATAGTAGCCTTCTTTGTGCCTTACTACAAAGCCGCCAGAATTACCCCAGGGTGCTTCCGCAGAGGATATCTTATAACCTGTACCGCTTTGGGGGATGGCTACATCCATGTCAATTTTGTCGAATATGAAGAATTCGGGTTCTGGGCCGAAGAAGCTCTTGTATCCTAATTCTCCCAGGTATTTTTCTCCTTTCTCAGATATAGCTCTTGGATCTCTTTCGAATCTGCCTTTAGAAGCTCCCCAATGCACTTCGCATATTATTCTGGCAGTTTCAGGAGTCCATGGCACCAAGGTTATGGTTTCCGGAATAGGTATCAGAAGCATGTCGCTTTCATTTATTGTTGTGAATCCCTTTATGCTGCTTCCGTCAAGTTTTGCGAAGCCGCTCTTGAAGATTTCATGATCAAATTCAGAAGATGGTACTGTTATATGGTGGTATCTGCCATTGAGATCGGTAAACTGGAGGTCTACCCATTTTATGCTTTTTTCTTCCAAAAATCTCAAAGTGTCTTCAATGCCCATCTAAATCCCAGTAGTAGTGGTTGACAATTACTTTAAATACTTATCCTGCAACAGGCTTTAGCAATTTCATGTCATTGAAGAAACCGCTGTTTCTTAGACTGCTTGGCGAAAGGAATGTTCTGGAAGGCTATTATACCTTGCAGCAGAATAGATATGCGTGATGAGACGAGGTATTTCTGAATTGTGATGAAAGAGAGTCTCTGAGTTGTTTTTATAGCAAGGAAGCTTTACTGGGAAGATGCATACCTGAAAGAATTTAATGCGGTTGTAAAAGACTCCGAACCAGGCAGAGTTGTATTTGACCAGACGGCGTTTTATCCTACTAGCGGCGGCCAACTTAATGATATGGGAAGAGTCATATCAGAAAAGGGAGAATACAATGTTGTAGATGTGAAGGAGGAAGAAGGCGAGGTTCTTCATTTCCTTGATAAGGAAGCAGAACTTGAAAGCGGAATGGCAGTTTCATGTTCTATAGACTGGACAAGAAGATATGCACTAATGCGTTATCATACAGCGCTTCATGTCCTATGTGCTGTTGTTGAAAATAATTACAGTGGAAAGTGGAAAGGAGGCATGATATACACTGACAAGGCGCATGTTGATTTTGATCTGCCTTCGTTGAATTCTAAACTTGCGGAAGAGATAATCAATGAAGCGAATAGGATAATAAAGGAAAACCGTAGAGTATCATCAAGATTTTTGTCGAAGGAAGAAGCAATGGCAAACCCAAATCTTGCAAAGACAGAGCCTGGAAGAGAGCTTATAAAGAAGCTTGATGTTGTGAGGATTGTTGAAATTGAGAATTTTGACATACAGATGGATGGAGGAACGCATATTCACAATACCGGAGAGATAGGAGCCCTGAAACTTTCAGATTTTTCCAATAAGGGGTCCAATAGGAAGAGAGTTGAAATATCAATAATATAATTATTCATTTATCTTCTGCCTTGAGAATTTTGCTCCCTATACCAGACAGTCCCGTATTCGGTGTCTTCGATATTTATGTTGTAGTTATTCTTTAGTTCTGTTCTTATTCTGTCGGCTTCATCGAAGCTCTTTTCTCTTCTTAGACGGTCTCTCTCTCTTATCATAGAAATGGCCTCTTCACTAAGAGGTTCTTTATACCAATCATGCTTCAGGATGCCTATGACAGAAGCACAATTTAACAGAGTATTTATTGCCTTTTTCTTAGAATCGCCATCCACATGTGTATTCTTTTCTACCACTGTCCTCAATGATGATATTGCATTGAACAGGGATGCTATTGCCTGCGGTGTTTCAAAATCATTGTCCATTGCGGTTGAGAATTCGTTCTCTAAAGATGAGGATATCTCGTTTATTATCTTCTCTGTTTCTCTGGCTGCGGATTCTGATTCCTTTGCATTATAAATCATCGATAATGAAGAGTAAAGATAGTTCAGGGAGGTGCTCGCTTTCTTCAGGAGATCTTCTGAGAAGTCTATCTGGCTTCGGTAGTGTGAGAATGCTACCATTAATCTTAATGCCTCTGGATCATATTTCTTAAGGACTTCCCTTATTGTTATGAAGTTTTTCAGGCTCTTGCTCATCTTCTCTCCTTTTATCCTTAGCACTCCAGAATGAACCCAGTATTTTACCATGGGTTTCTTTCCGAAAGCCGCTTCGTCCTGTGCTATCTCGTTGCTGTGGTGTGGAAATATCAGTTCGCTTGCTCCTCCGTGTATGTCGTACTGCGGACCAAATATTGCATTGGTTATAGCAGTATCCTCTATGTGCCAGCCGGGCCTGCCGTCTACTATTATTGGTTTGTCTTCCAATATGAATTCTTCTGGCCAGTGAGGCTCTCCGCTTTTTGCCTTTTTCCATAATGTGAAGTCGTATGGCTTTCGCTTTCCGGGTTCGAATTCTATTCTGTGTTTTGAGAGCTCGTCTATTTTCATTCCTGAAAGTTTAGTATAATCTGGAAATTTATCAATCTCGAAGTATATGTTGCCTTCGGAAAGGTATGCATATCCTTTGTCTATTAACAACTGTATCTGCGTCCTCATCTCTTTTATGTAGTCATGGGAACGGGGATAGAGATCAACATTCTCTTTTACGCCTATTGCAGACATGTCTTCCATGAAGCGTTCTTCGTATCTTCTGGCTAACAATTCCGGGGTGGTATTGTTCTCCGCGGCTCGGGCTATTATCTTGTCATCTATATCGGTTATGTTTTGTATATATTTTAGATTATAACCACGTTGGCGTAGCCATCTTGCTATTATATCGAATGAGACATAGTTTCTCGCATGCCCTAAATGGGCATCGTCGTATACTGTCTGCCCGCATACAAACATGTTTATTTTTTTGTCATTTAGAGGCTCCAATTTCTCTTTTGAACGAGATAGGGTGTTGTACAGTACTAAAAGAGACATGGTTACACATCAAGGAGGCACCACGGTGCTGTTTACTAATGTTCCCGGAGTCTGTAGATTATGTTTGCTCTGAACGAAATCGCCGACTGCGATGAAATCATATCTGTTAGTTATAGTGCCGAGAACTCCGGAGACGACCCTTACGCTTACATTTTGGCATGCGAAGTTGATTATTGGCATGGTGGCATTTACAAAAACGCTCTGTTGTCTGTTCCCAGAGGTTGAATTGAGAGTATTATAATGATTTATTCTGAAGGGCTTTCCATTGTATAGAAGTTCAACATATAAGAGCGCGTCCTTTGGTGATGTTATCCTAAAATTCAGGTATGGCTCCACCACCTTGAATGTTGGGGATGTGAGATTTCCAGGGCTGAGTGATAGACCGCCGTGGTAGGTTGTTGCAAAATAGGTACCGGAATAATTGCTCCAAGGCTGCCCATAGTAGCTTCCTTTGGCGTTTGCAGCAATTATATTTGTAGGCAAGGCAGAGCCAGTCTCATTCAGAAAGCCTTGCCCGGTTATATTCCAGTATTCATATGTTCCTGTGCTGAAATTGCCATTCGGTATTGGGACTACAGGTTTTGTTGATATGCAGTTTTCATACTGCGAAGGAATACTGCTGTTGTTCTGGGATGAAGGCGTGGAATTTGTTATTTTAGTGATTGTATTTGTAGTAGCTGGGGTCGTATTGGCTGTTTTTGAGGGTTTTGTTGTTACTGTCCTTATTGGAGAGGTAGATTGGCTTGGCTTCAATACTATGAATGCCAAGATTACAAGAAGTAAAAGAATCACTATGAATGCGATTATTGGTTTTTTGTTCATTGTATCCCGTGGTTATGTATTGTATCTTCAGCTTAATGGAATATAAATCTATTCGTACTTATAGAATATGATATAATATTGGTGTTAATTTGGGAAGCATACCTAGAAAATGGAAGAAGAAAGGAAGAATGAGATGGAAATGGGTAAAGAAAAGGAGGAAGAGGGTAAAGAGAACGCAGAAGAGAAGGATAGGAGATCTCTGATTTGTATTGAAGTTGAAGTAGATGAATTACAAGATACATGACTTGAGGCTGGCAGAAGAAGGGAGGAGGCAACTCGAATGGTCAGAGATGCATATGCCGGCTTTGATGGAGATGAGAAAGGAATTCTCTTCGAAGTTGCCTTTGAAAGGGCTTAGGATAGCTGCAGTCTTGCATGTGACTAAAGAGACAGGAGTTCTTGCGAGAGCCTTGAAGGATGCCGGTGCGGAAGTATGGCTGGCCGCATCTAATCCGCTCTCCACTCAGGATGACGTTGCGGCTGCGCTTGTGGAAGACGGCATAGCAGTATTTGCATGGAGAGGGCAGAGCGAAAAAGATTATTATGACAGTGTTGAGAGTATTCTTGCTGCGAAGCCCGATATCCTTATGGACGATGGGGCTGACCTTCATGCTGCAGTACATAGCAGGTATCCTGATCTTAGGATAATAGGAGGTACGGAAGAGACAACGACTGGAGTTACAAGGCTCAAGGCATTGGAAAGAAGCGGAAAGCTCAGATATCCCATAGTGGCGGTAAACAATGCCAAGACCAAATACCTCTTTGACAACAGATATGGAACAGGCCAGAGTACAATAGACGGCATACTTCGTGCTACTAACATATTGATTGCGGGTAAATGTGCGGTTGTCGTAGGCTATGGATGGGTAGGAAGAGGCATAGCGATGAGGCTTAAAGGACATGGGGCTTCGGTGATAGTGACAGAGGTTGACCCATTCAAGGCTCTGGAGGCTGTTATGGACGGGTTTGAGGTAATGCCAATGGCAGAGGCTTCTTCAAAAGGAGATCTTTTTGTCACAGCGACAGGAAATAGATCAGTTATAACTAAGGAAGATATTTCTAGAATGAAGAATGGCGCCATACTATGCAATTCTGGCCACTTCGATGTAGAAATAGATGTACGGGATCTTGAAAAAGAATCCAAGGGAAAGCGGGAGATAAGGAAGAATACGACAGAGTATGAGATTTATGGCAAGAAGATATATCTGCTTGCAGAAGGAAGACTGGTCAATCTGGGTGCAGCGGAAGGCCATCCAAGTGAAGTAATGGATATGAGTTTCTGCAACCAGGCCCTCTCTGCGATATATATAGCTGGAAAGAGGTCTATGCCGGCGAAGGTGTATGATGTTTTTGAAGAGATAGATGAGAAGGTTGCCAAACAGAAGCTTCTTTCGATGGGCATCAAGATAGATAATCTTACAGAAGCGCAGAAGAGATACATGAATGACTGGGAATCTGGGACATGAAGTTCGTGTTCGGAATTTCCGCGTGCCTTTATTTACACTTATGGACTCATTTATAGCTAAGGGTTAAATTAACCCTTGGATATGTATTATAGGGATATTCATGGAGAAAGATGGAAATTTATACCTGGAAAAGGCAGAGGGCATTTTTTCGAATAATAAGTATATGTGCATCGGTACAAGCACAAAAAAGGGCAGACCATGGGTTACTCCAGTGCTTTACGTTTACGATGAAGAGTATAGAGTCTACTTTCTCTCAGCTATAGATTCGCTTCATGCTGAGAATATAAAGGAGAATCCAGAAGTTTCCATAGCCATCTTTGATTCTGAACAGAAAATAGGCATGTCAGACGGAGTCCAGGCAAGAGGAAAGTGTAGTATGGTCGAAGAGGAAGAGATTGAAAAGGCTATAACCATGTATTGTGATAAGGTGTTTTCTGGTTCAGACGTGAAACCTACTGACAGATATGAAACAAGCGAGTATCTTGGCGCTTCTGAATTTAGGTTCTTCAGAATAGATCTTTCTGAGATATATGTGACAGGTGCTGAGAGGAGGGTAAGGGTAGACCTTAGAGAGGAATCGTAATACGCTCCTGCTTTGGCTTTTATGCTCTTGAATCCGGAATAGCTTTTGCTCTTTATTTTTTAGTATAGCCTAACTTTATTGCTTTCTTTATTGAATGCTTATAAGAGACTATCCCTATTATTATAACAGCGAATATTACAAGAAAGAAGCCTATGCCCAGATTATCGAGATTGTGTATTTTTATTCCTGTGTTTATGCCGATGTTGATGAGGTTTGGATAGAGAAGAATGGCTATTCCGCCTATTACGAATGCCAGACCCCCGTATTCAAGAACATCGCTGCTTATTGTTCTTGAAACAAAACTTATTCCTTTCTTTGTTAATTTCTTTACGCTTGTAAGCCATTTGCCGAATGCTGCTCCGAAGGCTACCTGCATAGTCATGGTTCCGAGTCCGAAAAGCAATCCTGGAAGAAAACCCAGATATGGACTTGGCATTGCAGGTGCCAATACAGTATAGATTATCAGTGCGAATGCGCCAAATCCGAAGCCGGCTATGAGCCCGTGAAGGAAAGCCGCTTTGGGGGGAACTGGACGCAGTTCTTCATCTATATCTTCGGAAGGGTTTCTCTTGTGCTCGAGCTCTTCGTGCATTTCCTTTTTCGAGTGCTTATGTATGAAGTAGGATCCGAGCTTTTCTTCGATAAAATGCCAGTGGGGATATATGCTCTTTCTTTTGATATACAATCCTGCAATAAACATGGCAAGCCCTACCAAGAGATAGGTTATTCCGAATACAGTCGCTGTCATGAAGATTCCTGCAAGGGCAAAATATGCTATCTCTGAGAGTATTGCTCTTTGGATTGTGAATCCGCTTGAGAATATGAGGCCTGATTTCATTCCGCCTTTTGTCGTTCCGCTGCCTACAGCATATGAAAAAGTTATGGGCCATGTATGCTCGTCTGGAGTAGCCCCGTGAACAATTCCTAGAAGGTATGAAAGAATAAGCGCAGTGAAAACACTGACATTTTCAGGATTCCATAGATTTATTCCGGACATACGCTCACCTTATCGGTTTTCCGTGTGGGCAGTTAGTTGATCTTATTGTATTGATAAGCATCCTGCCTGTGCTGCCATCTATCTTGTAATCGAATCTTTTTATTTCCTCGCAGGCCTTATCTGGATCTATTCCTGCATTGCTGAATATTGATTCAAGACTCCTGTGGGTTGATAGGATAAAATGATAACTTCGCATGCCTTTTTTTGTGATAGATATGGAACCATGTTTATTTTTTATAAGGCCTTTTGTCTCAAGTCTCCTGATTATTTCGTGTGTTGTCGGACTGGAAACCTCTATCTTCTTTGAAATTTCGTATAGTCTTGCTACTACTTCGTCTTTAGTTATTTCAGCTACACTGAAAAGGCAGTCCCGTTCTCTTTTTGTAAGCCGGTTCATGCTAATATATTGAAATTAATATTTAAATATCTATGCTAATTTTATTAGTACCATACTAATTTGATGCATAAATAGCAAAAAATTGGAGATATGGAGGATTTAATTTTGGAATATTCGGAAAGCATTATAAATATGATTGTCCATTCATATACTATGCGAAAAGAAAATCAGGCAATAAATGCAATTCGTTTGGTGTTAGGTTCTAAAAAGTATTTTATTGCGTTTTTTGCTATAGCTGCATTTGCATTTCTTGCTTATTCTTATCTGCTTTTTGGCTCTACGCTGAATTTAGCTCTGCCCAAGGTTTTTGGATTTAGCATTTATCTGATATTTGTTTCAATGATGATAGGCGTTTTGCTCTCATTGACAATAGTAATGAATGTGTTTGCCTTTGCAAATGGGGCTGTGAAGGGTGGAAAGACAGGTTTGGGAGCTGCATTAATTGCGTTGGTTCCGGGAAGCCTATGCTGCACATCTGTAATACCCGCATTGTTGGCCGCTTTTGGTGCTTCTACAGCTACAATAATAAGGATAACTGGAACAATTCAAGGACCTTTTGCAGCTTATGAAACAGGATTTATTGCTTTATCAATAGGGCTTCTTTTTTTGAGCGTTTATCTTGCTTCTAAGAGTATTCTCAGATGTAATGGGAGGAGGAAATGAAAAAAAATATAAAAATAATTGGAATTGTCGTTGCGTTAGTGATAGTAGCATCAGTATATTTCCTGTGGCCTAGATCGACAGGCGAAAGTTCAGCAATTCAAAATATTACTATAGGTTCGAAAGCTCCAGAAAATAACTTTCTTTTAGATAACGGCACGTATGTAAATATTTCCAAGTATAGAGGGCACCCCGTCGTACTCTGGTTTGTTGCTACTTGGTGTTCCACCTGCGCGCAGGGAAATCAGGTTTTGAATGGAAATTACCAATTTTTTAAGAAGCATGGTATAGATATCGTAGAATTAGAACTTTATAAGGATCTTGGGTACCAAGGACCTACCATAACGAATTTCATTAGTTCGTATGCTCCTGAAGCCTATGCTAATGGTACAATAATACCCGCACTTTCAGGAAATAATATGACATTGAAGTATGACCCGAAAGGTTATCTCGATATTTATTACCTTGTTTCAGGAAATGGTACAGTGGAGTATATAAGTGGGGAGCCTGCTTTGACTTTAGGTCAATTGAAAAATGCAATAAACAATTCATTATAGGGATATGATGGAAAAACTTGAATTCAAAGCTTTTTTTCATGCACTAGGAGATTACAGCCGGTTTGTTATATTGCATTCGCTTGCCAAACAAGATATGAGCGTGGGGGAGATAGTATCTGCAACAGGCATTGAACAGAGTAATGTTTCACATCATATGTATTGCTTGTTGAATTGTGGATTTGTAAATGTAAGGAAGGATGGGAATAAGCGCATTTATAGAATTAATGAGGAAGTGAAAGAAACAGTAGAAAAGATAACCGAACACATAGATACCTATAAGAAAGAGATAATATCTTGTGGCATAGCAAACGGTGAATATATCTCTGGGGTAATTTAATGGAAAAGTTCGATTATGCAATATTGGGCCAAGGATCTGCTGCGTTTGCCGCAGCAATAAAAGCAAATGAGATCGGAATAAAGACAGTTATGATAGGAGGAAATGCTACAGAAGGCACGATACTCGGAGGCACATGTATAAATGTAGGATGTGTCCCTAGCAAAAGGCTCATAACTGTAGGTACTTTTGCCGAAGAGCTTAGGAAGAGGAGGTATGCTGGATTTGATTATAATGTTGGAAAGTTGGATTATGCGGAAATAGTAAACGAAAAGAACAAAATTGTAGAAGAACTTAGAAGTGAAAAGTATGACAGGGTTTTGGAAAGCTTGGAAAATGTCAGTTTCATAAATGGAATAGGAAGATTCATAGGTAAGGATATAATCAGAGCAGGTAAAAAGGAGATAAAGGCAGGAAATATACTAATAGCTACAGGGGCAAGGGCCTCTGTGCCGAGGATGAAGGGAATAGAGAAGGTGAAATATTTGACAAATGAGGAAGCATTGTCAGCGAAGAAGCTTCCCGATTCAATTATTGTTGTTGGAGGCAGGGTTCTTGGTCTTGAGTTCGCGCAGATGTTCTCCAGATTTGGAGTTAAAGTCACTCTGTTACAGAGAAGTGAGAGGATAATACCCAATTGGGAGCCTGAAATAAGCAATTATCTTACAGAATATATGAGAGAAAACGGAATAAGGATAGTTACAGGAGTAAAGTTATCTGAGATACATTCTCGAAAAGGGTTGAAGGAGATAATTGGAGAAGTTAATGGGAAGGAGGTTAGCTTTGAGGCTGAGGAAATTCTTTTTGCTACAGGCAGAAGAGCTAATATAGAGAGACTTGGTCTTGACAAGGCAGAAGTACAATTAAATGAAAGGAATTTCATAAAGATTGATAGAAGGTTAAAGACAACTGCAGATAACATATATGCAGCAGGAGATGTTACAGGAGAGCCTATGCTTGAAACCCTGGCTGCTAAAGAAGGCAATGTGGCAACTTCGAATATCTTCCAGAACTCCAAGAAGGAGATAAATTTGAATGAAGTGCCTAGTGCTATATTTACTTATCCTGAAGCTGCGATGGTAGGCATGACGGAAGCGCAGATAATAAATAATGGGATAAAATGCAGCTGCAGCCCTTTAGAGTTTAAGTTTGTTGCCAAGTCCAGAATAATTGGGGATACGAGAGGGATTATTAAGATAGTGATAGACAGGAACACGAGGAAGATGCTTGGAGTACATATCCTAGCTCCGCATGCGGCTGAACTTATACATGAAGGGGTACTCGCAGTGAAGTTAGGATTGACTATAGATGACATAATTGATACGGTGCACGTCTTTCCTACGCTCAGTGAGGGCTTAAAACTGGCAGCCATGGCTTTTTATCAAGATATCTCTAAAATTAGTTGCTGCAGCGTATGATATGAAATTTTAGTGATCTGAATATAACCTTTTACATAAAATTAGTTGTATATATAGCTGTAATTAGTGGATAAAGGCAGTTAGTGTTTTTTATGGATGAAGAGCAAATGAAAACTGAGATATCAAAACTCACCGAGAAGTATAATCGTGAGAAAGGAAAAAGATACAATGAGTAGGCTACGGAAAACGACTTTATACTGTCTTTATTCAAGACACTGGACTAGAATACAGAAGATTCCGATGAGGTATCAAAAAAGAAGAGAACGTACCAGTTAGAACTTAATGAAATCAACAAACCTTTTTATCAGAATCTTGAGTTACTGATTGTTCACTGGCTTTGCTTGATAGTTCCAAGTCGTGTACAGTGGGGAGCCTGCCAGTTGCCTTTTTTGAATATATGGTTATGCCGTCTTTCATCACTTCGAATGATCCCGATTGGCCCGGAATAAGCTTTAAAGAAAATTCTTCATTGTGTGCATTGCTTTCCAAAACCTTTTGGGCCAGTTCTATAGCAACTGGTAGGTAGCAGCCAACACAGAATCGCATTTCGTATTTCATCAATTCACCTTTATATAAATACTACAAAAGATAAAGTATTTATACTACAATGTTCAAACTATTGTAGATGCTATGAAGAATCAAAGTAGTGAATCTAAAACTTATTGTTTTTGTGCTCTCGATGGTACCATGAATCTTTTAGGAAAGAAGTGGGTCCTTTTCACGATAAATGTGATTGGAAATCATGGAACTGTTAGATTTACTGATCTTTCTAGAGAATTGCAAGGCATTTCGCAGTCAACGCTCGCTTGGATACTTAAAAACCTAGAGCATACAGACATTATTGAGAGGAAATCGTTTGCAGAGATACCTCCGAGAGTCGAGTATTCGCTAACAAGGAAGGGCAGCGAGCTAAGAAAAGCGTTAGTACCCCTGCTTTTCTGGGCTGCAAAGCAAGATGATTACTCAAAGAAGGTTGAGAAGTGTGATCAAAACCAGTACGTCAGAGTCAATATAATTTAAGATTAGCTACTACTTTAGAGTAGATAGATTTATATATTATATATGTATATATAATACCATGCAGAAACAACGGATGATGCACTACCCGAGACTTGATACTGTGCTTATGGTAGAAGATGCAATTAGAGATGCAAAGGAATATCCATCAAAGAGGCAGCTTTGGCTATCTTTGAAGAGAAAGGTGATGTACCAAACCTTCAATGTAATAATATCGTATCTTGAAGATTCAGGCAAGATTTTGCAGAAGAACGGTAAGATAATCTGGATATGGAACCCCGAACTGGTTAAGAAGTACGGCAATAGCAACTTGGTGTTGAAATAAACGGCAACAGGAAGATTAGCGTAGTCTTTGCAGATGAAAAATTGCAAAAGGCGTACTTTAAGGTAAAGGTAGAAAATCCAATTCTTTACAAGTTCCTTGACAGGGCAACAGATGATTTGAAGGCCGACCCAAAATGCGGCATAGAGATACCTAAACGTTTGATTCCAAAAGAGTATAAGCAAAAATACGGAATAAACAACTTATGGAAGTACAACCTTCCTAATGCTTGGAGGCTTGTTTATTCTATAACTGGCAATGAAGTCGAGATAATTGCCATATTGCTTGAGTGGTTTGACCATAAAGACTATGAACGACGCTTTAAGTACTGATTTTTCTCTTCAGAAGTTCTGTTGTCGTAATGAAAACGATTTGTCTATCTCATTGTATAACTCTTGCTTGGTAGTGCTTATGTAGGTCAGCGTTACAGCTGTTGCTCTATGGCGAGCAAACTTGGCTGTAAGAATGATATTGCCGTTTGTCTGCTTAGAAAAGCTAGTTATTGCATAATGTCTGAGGCTATGAGTAGTAAGCCTGTGTAGGCTTCTAGGAACATTATCATAATTGGTTTCATCGCTGCTATCATATATTCTGTCTAGCCCTGCTTTCTGAACGTAATGCCTGAACCTGTTTCTAAGATAGTCCTTGCTTAGATACTGCTCATTTCTTTCGCTGTAATAGCCATCTTCTTTGAAGAACAGATAGCCCATAGATGTTTCTCTCCGCTTCTTGTTTTGCTTTAGGAATTCAAGCGTCAGCCTGAAGAGAGGTATTGGTAGGATTAAAGTGTCCAATGTGTTTGACTTTTCACTTTTTATAGTAAGTTCTCTTGTTTGGAAGTCAATATTCTTGATATTGAGTCTTACTGCTTCTCCTACTCTTATGCCAAGCTGCGCTTGATAGGAAAAGAGCAGTTGAAGTTTCGGGTTGTCTATAATCCTGAAGAACAGCTGCACCTCCTGTTCGGTAAAACCTTTGTTGAGGCTTCCGTATTTAGGAGGTTGATTCTTTGCAAACTTCTTTAGAAATTGTTTGTGTACAATTTTCTTTATGAACTTCATCTGATGATAGGTAAGCTTTGGAAGCACTGAATACAAGTCGTTTATAACGACTTTCGTATTCGGATTCCTTTTTCGGATTTGAACACGCCTTTTCTTTCTGATTTTGCTTGATTATCTAGGATTTGAACCCGCGACTTACGTCGTGAATTTTGAGTGCTCCCGCCGGGATTTGAACCCGGGTTGCGGGGTTGAAAGCCCCACGTCCTTGGCCGAGCTAGACGACAGGAGCAAGTGGTTCAGATATGGATTCTCATGTAAGATATAAATAATAATTTTTTGCCTGGCCTGTCCGGAAGATTGCACATGAAAAATTATGAATGGTAATACGCCTATATAAAGATGCGAATATGGTATAAATAACTAGTAGTCATGATAAGTATCTGGTTGTGGGTGTCTGTCTGGAAGGAGCTTTGATATGTATTGAAGGAGTAGACGGAGCTGGTAAGAGTACTCAGACAGAGATGCTTGCTAAAAGGCTGAAAGATTCCAGATCTAAAGTAATAGTTTACAACTATCCAGATTATTCATCAAGGTATGGGAAGATAATAAAGGATTATCTCTATGGAAAAATAGATATGGAAAACGATGAATTCTTCTTCTTGCAGATGCTCGACAAGCAGAAGGACAGAACTAGGATAAGAAACGATATGAATGAAGGAAGCACAGTAATTATGAACAGATATATACACTCGCAGATAGCTTACCAGTGTGCTTCTGGATTCGATTATGAAAGTGCAAAGAGGATCATCAATCTCTCCAAGATGCCTCTTCCAGACATAGTCGTATACATAGACGTTGATATAGGAACAGCTTTGAAAAGAAAGAAGATACAGAAGTCAGGCAACCTTGATAGGAATGAAAAATCCGAGGAGTATCTTGAAAAAGTTAGAAATATTTACAAAAAACTTGAATCGGAGAAATTTGGATGTGGGAAGTGGCTCAGAGTAGATGGTAACAGAGAGTACTCAGTCATACATGAGGAAATATATATGGAAGTCTGCAACATATTAAAAGTATGGTGAACGTATGGCGGATAATAGGCCAACTATAGATGAAGTGATGGTTGATATTTCAAGAATGATGGCTAAACGGAGCTCATGCCCTAAGAGACAGGTTGGGGCAGTTATTACTAAGGGAGGGAGGGTAATAAGCAGCGGTTATGTTGGAGCGCCTGCAGGCATGCCTCATTGTATTGACGAAGGAGTCGGCTGCCTATTGGATTCTGATGGCAGATGCATAAGGACAGTGCATGCGGAGCAGAATGCCATAGCCGTTGCTGCCAAGAATGGAATATCAACTGATGGGGGAACACTTTATTCTACAGTCCAGCCTTGTTTCCTATGTGCTAAGAGCATTATTGCAGCAGGAGTCAGGAGGGTAGTATATGTAGAAGAATATAGAAAGGAAAATCCAGGATCTCTTGACCTCTTCGCTAGCGCAGGTGTTGAAGTTCTGCACTGGAAGGGGAAATAAAGGGCATGTGACTTAAGAAGGCTTATTTCTTCTTAATTTTGCAGAGTTTGCTAGATCTGTTTCTCCACTCCTCCGGTTGATACTCTACCTCCTTTCCATTGGCCTTCATAAGCGCGATGTATATCTCCGGCTACCTGCATGAAGACTATATTTGCAAATCTTGCGCCAAGCTCAAGCCTGAATGGTTTTCCGCCTAGATTTGCAATGGCGAATGTCAGCTCACCGCTATAGCCAGGATCAGTCTTTGTAGCCATTAGATATATGCCGCAGCGCTGCAGCGTGCTTCGTGGATATACATGCAGAGAAAGATACATCGGTTTCTCTCCTTCTTCAATTGTTATCTTTTCTCCTGGAATATTGAATTTCTCAATTGTTTTTACAAGGAGGTATTCGCCTGGAGCCATGATTATATCCTTGTCTCCTTTATCTATGTCTGCTATTTTTTCCGTGTCTGAGCTCTTGCGGTCTTCAACTCCGAGAAAGCCTTCTCCTATCAGCTTGTATATCTTGCCGGCTCGGATGTCAATGCCTACGCCCTCTGGATTTGTAAGCTCTCGCTCATCCATATTCTCTATCAGGTTATACTTTTGATTTAATTCCAATACTTTTAATGTGGATATTATCATTTTATTCACTTTTTTTCATGTCGAGCTCTTCCAGTTTTCTGTCTATTCGCTTTTCGCTCTCTATCCTTGGAAGCGCATAGTCATTCATGTCTACCTGCATATACTCTGCGATTAGAGGATGTTTCTCGAATATTATGTTCCTTAGCCGCTGCGCTACTTTTCTGTAGTCTGGATGTCCTTGTTTGGAAGACCTGAGTTCGGTTATATGGAAGGCTTCCCTAAGATTCATTTTTATGTACCATTTCATCCTGAAGCCGCGTGGGACAATATATTGTGCTTCGTTAGGAAGATCGGCATATATGACATCATATGCCTCTTTCGCCTTGTCCATGACTTCTTTGAATTCTTTTTCTAAGCCTATCTCAGCAAGCTCGGCAGGCGTGTCAAATCCCATATCCGCAGTCAGTTCCTGTCTTTCCTGGCTTAGCTGCCTGTGCCTGTGGAGGTCTCTGAAGACTCCGTAGTTTGCACATAGTTCGAATGTATAATATATGTTCTCAAGCGCCCTGCCCGGCTTATCCCGCCTGTTTCTCCTCTTGGAAAGATAGTCTGAAGCTAGCCGCTTCTTTTCATCAGGAGACATTGCCTTTACTTTGGATAGGAGGGCATCAAGAGTATCGTCAGAATAGGGATAGAGCATTGCCGCTAGAATCTTATTTTCTCCGTCCGGATCATAATCTACCAATTTTATTGGTTCTGTCTTAGATTCTTTGTTTCTTGCTTTATTTCTATGTTTGCTCATCTCTGCCCTTGTATCTATTATATATTCGGAGGGTTTTGACCGTTTTACGAATGCAGGTATTACCTTTGATAATTCTTCGTGTATATCTTCGGCAAGAAGCTGGGCCTCTTCAAGATTGCTTGAATGGAGCTTTGTAAGAAGATACTCGAATGCCCTTCCATTTCCATACAGGCCTACATTGGTAAGCCTTCCTGCAGGAAGCAGGTTCTTCAGTATGTCGCATGCCTTGGCTCTTGTCGCGCTCTCATATGCTCGATCTGTGGCAGCAGGATCTTTAGGCGTTACTGACTTTACATGTGCCTGGACTATGGGAAGCCATTTGGAGTATGAAGAAAAGAGGAGGTCCATTGTTTCTTCGTAGATCTGCCTGTGTTTTGATGACATTATGGCTTTATTTCTGTACCAGAGATATTTTCCGTCTATTTTTTTATCGAAAAGTATGTACCTTGCAGACTTTTCAAGCGGTGAAATTCCTATCCTTGAATCGGTAAGAAGGTCTGCTGCAAGGCTGGAGATATTCTCGCATGCAAGATGCACTCCTGCAAGTTCAGCTACTGAATCGTCCCCATATCCTACAAGAACTCGCTGGTAGAAATCCTCGGCCTTCTTTATCGCCAGTGCGGTGTTGGAGTAATCGGATTGGGATCCTGCGCCTATTACCTCGGCTATATCTTTGTTCTGAATGAATTCGTCTAGAAGAAGCCTTCTTGCGCCTTTGTCTGATCTGCTATACCTTGAGAATAATGTTCCTTTTATAACTTCAGGCAGGTTTGTAAGCACGAAAGTGTTCTTCTCCAGGCTTGAAAAATAAGGCTTTATTATCTCCTTCTCATTTTCACTAAGTCTCTCTTTAAAAACAGGCTCTTCCACGATAGCACAAGAATTCTTTAAGAGTAAAAAGATTATAAACTATCTGTGGAAGAGCATGAAATTTATTACTCATCTGGATAGGTCGTTTATCTCTTCCCTTGTTGCTGTTTCCTCCTTCAAGCCCGAAGGGTTTGAAACGAGAACAACGTCACCTACATTCTTTACGCTCTTGTATAGTATGCTCTTCTTCTTTAGAAGAGAGGCCGCATCGCTCTTAACTCCTTTCCATGGAGTCATGAGAAGCCTGCTTATCTCACCTTTTTCGAGATCTATTACTACATCCTGCACGTCCCCAAGGTATTGCCCTGAATCGCTATATACATCCATCCTGTATATTTCTGATATCTTCATTTTTTCACCAGTTCGCCTTAACCTATATAGGAAGCAGGTATTAAAAACTTTTCCAGTTGCGGACATTTAGAGGAAGTCTTGGTCTTCCGTAAAGAAATTTGCAGAAACTGGGTTTTGCATTGAGATGCTCATGCCCGCATAGGCTTGAATTTAGCTAATTCTATAAATGTTGAATAGTCAATATTAGATATGGCTGATCTTGAAACAACCCTTAATGAGCTTAGGGAAGAGTATGCCAAGACTAAGCATAATAAAGCTACAAACAAGCATCTGGGCATACTCAGGAAGAAGATAGCTAATGTAAAAAAAGAGATGTCGAGCAGCAAGAAGAGCAGGGGGATCGGGTTTGCCGTTAAGAAATCGGGCGATGCTACTGTAGTATTGGTTGGTTTCCCTAATGCAGGAAAGAGCTCACTTTTGAGTGCCATCACAAATGCGGAATCGAGAATCGCAGCTTATGAGTTTACTACACTTGATGTCATACCTGGCACTATGAGGTACATGGGCGCAAACATACAGATCCTTGATATACCTGGGTTGATAGAGGGCGCAGGGCAGGGAAAAGGAGGCGGAGCCAAGATAGCGAGCGTAATACGCGTTTCAGACCTTCTCTTGATAGTGCTCGATATAACAAAACCGGAGGGCCTGTACACACTTCTGGATGAACTTTATGACCTGGACATAAGGATCAACAAGCCGAGACCGAGAATAAATGTTGAAAGACGGCTTACTGGAGGTCTTGAATTGGAGGGTCTTGGGCATAAGATTCCGTCAAAAAAGGAGGTTCAGGAAATCCTTAACGGCTATGGAATCTATAATGGAAAGGTGATCTTCCACCAAGACGCGGATTTGTTTGACTTGATGGAAATAATGGACAATAGCATAGTAAACATAAGGGCATTGATAATACTAAACAAGATAGATAGCGTCACTCCCGGATTTACAAACGCTATAAGCAGGGAGATAGAGGAAAAAACAGGAGTTAGGACAGTTCCAATAAGCGCGGCCGAGAAGACCAATCTTGAGGCACTTAGGAGAATTATATTCTCGGAATTGGAGCTTGTGAGAATATACCTTAAACCGAAAGACGGCAAGGCAGATATGGAAAAGCCCATGGTGCTTAGAGGCAATTCTACAGTGATGGATCTTGCCAGAAGACTGCATTCAAAAACAGCAAACAACCTTAGATATGCATATATAAATGGGAAAAGCGCAAAGTTTCCTAACCAGAGGCAGGGAAGGGAGCATATTCTTGCAGATGAAGATATAGTGACTCTTGTTTATGAAAAGGTATGAGTATATGGTAAGAGGTTTTGATATTGTAGATATGGATTCTGTCAACATTAGGCTTGCTGAGGTTATAGGTTACAAGAAGGTATATGCTAGAAATGAGATAATAGTTACTGAAGATCAGGCATATGAGGGAAAGTGCATATTTTTGGGAAGGGAGCATGGAGCATTGGGAAAGGCTCTCAGGAGGAACAATGTGGAAGGCATAATGATCTTTGACAATGAACTTATAAGACAGACGTTAGAAGAGTGCCGTGATAACGAGAAAATTCTTTTCGTAGATATTTCAAACCTAACAGTACAGGAGCAGAGGCTGAGGCTTAGGAATATACATAGGGCAAGATTCCTGATAAGATCCGCCTTGAGGAGCAGGACTAAGATAGCGTTGGTCTCGCTTGCGAAGGATGAGGCAGGGATGCTTTCAGCTATGCAGATGCTTGCATTTGCCAAGTTTCTTGGTATAAATGAGAAAGATGCTGACAGTATATTCTACAACAAAGGATGATGCGTTGATACTGAGATACAAATATAGATACATATTATTCATGTCTTCTTCTGAGCTTGATTTTGGGATTGAGGAAAGAGGTTTATTAAACGAGATAATGAGATACATTGGTGAGATTTCTTACTCTAAAGCAAATCCTAAGATAGCTGCTCAGTACTCGCGGAAGTTGTTTGTCATAAAAACCGAGAGAAGCTACGAAGATTTGATAATACTTGCACTTTCTTTCATTAAAGAGCTTCATGGCAGGAGGATCGGGTTTTTTTCTCTGAAGAGCTCCGGAACAATAAAAAGCCTGCGTGTATACTCTAAAAAGATAACCGCTTAGAATATCTCCCCAACCAGCGAGGTAATTCCGCCTTTCATGCTTATTGAGTTTATTCCGAACTTGTCCTTTAGCAAGGTAGCAAGGTATCGTGAGGAATTCCCATGGTAACATACAAATACATGATCAGAGAACTTCTCGGCTTCGGCTCTGTCTGCATACGCGAGGTTGTTAGGTTCTGCCTTTATTAGCTGGCTTTCTTCTAGTCCTGTAAGTTCACGTATATACTCTATCGGTTCCCTGCCTATCCATACCAGCTTGGTATTCTTTTCCTTTGTAAATCTTATTGCTTCTTCAAAATTCATTTCAGTTATTGCCATGGTTATGCCTTTGTTATTGTGGCGTTATTGTAACGCTGATAGTTTGAACTTTCATTGATTTTTGGTTTTCGGTTTTTTAGTTGATCTTATCAATGATCTGAGAATTAAAATAGTTGTTGCTGTTATTAGCAGTATCCCTATAGAAGATGTGGGCCTGGCTAGTTTTTTTAGTTCGGCAGATACAGTGGAATCAGATTTTGATTTCACATCTGCTAGTTTAGTAGATCCCATATGCATCAATGTGTGAAGTAGATTTTTGATAATTAATAAATGCTCTTATGTATTACTTTCTATTTGAAGGCATTACTTCAGGTATTATGCTCTTGCCTTTCTTTATTAGTCTGGTTTGGTTTGGAACTTGATTGGTTTTTGGTTGGTTTTGGTTGGATTTTTGGATTGTTGGTCTTGCTGCTTCTTTTAAGCGGAGGAGGTGGGGAGGCAGTCCATGCCCATAATGTGGCACTGGCGTCTGTGTTGCTGCCATAATTAAATAGCCTTTCAGAATTCCCATAATGATTATTATGGAATTTAGATATTTAATTGTATTCTTGCTGTGTCTGTCTCTGTTTTGATTGTTTTGATTATAATTATTTAGTTGATGCGGAATTTTGTATATTGCATGGTAAACATAGGGATTATTATAACTTTTCTGGCTTAGCTTAATCACTATTTATCACTCTGGTGAATAAATGAATATAAGCGATTTGAAGGCAGGAGCATCGAATGTTGATGTTGAAGCGGTAGTAGCAGAAAAGGATGAACCTAGAGAGGTCGTGACAAAATATGGGAAGAAGCTTAGTGTAGCAAATGCTATACTTAAGGATGATACCGGAAGCATAGCGATTTCACTCTGGGGAGACACGATAGGCCAGATAAATGTTGGCGACAAAGTAAAGGTTACCAATGGTTATGTAAATGAATTCAGGGGTACGCCTCAGCTTTCAACTGGTAAATTCGGGAAGATAGAAGTTATCGAGAAAGGAAGTGGAAACTCGGATAGCCCATCTGAAGAGAATTATGATCCTGAAGAAACGGATGCAGAAGAGATGTAATTTTACATCTTTTCTTCTTTTTGATTAGATAAAACAGGCAAAGGTTCTTTTTTTATTTTTTTGAATTGGGGCCGTTGCTGTTTATTAGGCGCTTTACCGCCTCAAATGCTGTTGCTGTATCCATCTCCGATATTATAAAGATCTCTTCGGTAAGAGTTGAGACTACTTCATAGATATTGATGTTTTCCCAGCCGAGCGCTTTTGTTAGAAGATAAAGAAGACCTACCGACTCCGCTGTTTTTTCTGGAATCCGCACTATTACAGATGAAAGGCCTGTGCTCTTCTTCTTTATCTCTTTTTTTTCGAATAAGGCCAGTATTTCATTCATATATTTTACATTTGAAAGTACAGTTATCTCATAAAGCCCCTGTGTTACAGTTAAAAAATCTCCTGCGCCGAAATTTATCAAGTCGTATAGTTTTGGGATTATCTTTAAGGTATTTGCAGATTTCACAGCGGTTATCTCGAATATTCCTGAAGTTATGGTAATGTCTGCATGACTTAGGTCTGGCTGGGGCTGCCCCACAAAGCTCTCTTTAAGCTCCTCTGAGAATCTTCGTATTGCCATTATTATGGCATAACGATTGACTTCTCTGCGCATGGCATGTTCTACTTCAGGCTTTATCATATCTGCAAGATATGCATAATTTATTATGTCATTTACTAGGGCTTCTTCTAGGAAGGGGCGTTTTTGTATTATTCCAGACACTACATGTGCAACAGTTACCATGATAAAACCATAACTTCTGAAAGGTTTATATAATATCCAAGAATATAATAATATTCTGTTATTCCTATAACACTAATTATATATAGTTGTTATGAGAAGACATATATGCAGATTAGAGGATGGGGAAGCATACTCTATTACATTTAGGTAAAAGTAATGGAAACTCTGGCTATAAGGAAAAGGCCGTCAGGTATACGCCAGGAGAATAGTTTTAGAGGATATCAGGCTTCCGCGATTTTTGGCCCGGTAGGCTATATCGGACATGCTTCTGCGGATAGAGTAAAGGGATTCTTGCCTTTTAGGATTAATTCTGAGGAGAAGGTCTCGGAAATTTATTCGATAGTAGAATATAGTTGTGATTCTATTGATAGGCAATCCTTTTCTTCTGGAGATGGCTTATTTTTGGGTAAGAGTAGATTTAGCCTGAGATTTGTTTTAGACAATGAGTATAAATGGAATCTCAATGAACGCCTTAACCAGATCGGGGCAGACGTAGAGGCATTGTTAAGGTTAGATGAACGTAGTTCAGTTGCATATGTGGGATATAATAGAAGGGAGAGAGAAGGATATGACTGCAGAACTCAGATACGGTTGCGGAATATGTTAGAACAGATATATGGTGGAGATTTCAGAATTGGGAAGTTTTACGATAAGGAGAGGCTTGTAGATGTCAGCAATAACTATGGGATGCCAGTTGTTTTTAGAGGCTCTGAATCGGAGTCTAGATTGGGCAGGGAAGGGCTTAATGAACTTGCTCAGTTGATTTGCAGGACATATGATTATGATCTAGGATCAGTTCATGACATATTGATAAACAAGGAAAATATAATTTCAGTTATACCATACACATACCCGAGACGTGGGAAGATAGCTGCAGCAGGAGTTGTTGAATGTGTGAGAGTAAATCTCGAAGGAAGGGAGATAGGATTTGCGGAGTTGACAGATACAATTGTAAGACGGAAGGACAGAGAAGAGGGAATGGCATTATCCTTGGGCTTTGCGCTTAGCTCTGAAGTGGTAAGATATCTTAGTTCTATGCAGAGGAAGCCTGATGTTATATTCTCCGAATCCAGTTTGGAAGACCCCTCAATATTGATATCCTCATATATGCAGAGACGAATCCCTTCAGGATATCTCCATAGCCATACTAAGATTGAAGAAACTTTTACAGACTTGGTGGTAATGCAGATATCTGAAGATTCGTTTAGGTCTATTGCAAGAAAATAAATTATCCTGCAAATGCCGAATATCTTGTAGTACTTTTATTCGGCTCTAATTCAAAGCGATAAATCCCAGAAGGTTTTCAGAAATCTATCTTTATTCTTTCCCCTATTTCAGGGGCGTAGGCTTCGAAACCTTCCATTTCCAACCGGTCCTTTAATGCTAATGTGCTGGTTTTATCTCCGTGAACACATACTACAGTTTCAGGGGAAGATCTTTTTACATAGTCGTATAGGTCTGCTTGGCCTGCGTGGGCGGAAAGATCATAAAAGGAGAATGGGGTCTTTATGAATACCTTTCTGTTGTCTATATCGAGGGGATTGTTGTCCAGAAGTTTTCTTCCGTTTGTACCTTCTGCCTGATATCCTGTAAGGAATATCATCGATTTGTCATTAAGTTTTGTAAGATAGTTCAAGACAGGACCTCCAGTAAGCATACCGGATGTTGTTACAATTATGCTGCCTCCGGATAGGGCCTCCTCCCTTTCCGCATCTTTTTTAAGAGTAGTTACCTTTGACATAGCTCCACTGAGAAGTTCAGGGTTATGTATGTATCCCTGATGCTCGAGGGCAATCCTCGTGGCGGCTTTGGCCATCCCATCAAGATAAGTATAGTTTGTAAGTTTGTGCTTTTCTAGAATTGCGAGGACCTCTTGACTGCGTCCTACGGCAAAGACAGGTATTAGTGCTATGCCATTATTTTCTACAACTTCCTTAATGTTTTCTACAAACAGTTTTATCAGGTTATTACGATCCGGGTGTTCTTTTATTGCATATGTTGATTCTATGACTAATACATCGCTTTCGACTACTTCTGCTCCATTTTGCAGAAACTGGGGTGAGAGCTTAAAATCCCCTGTATATACAATTTTTTTCCCGTTTCTGTTATTCTCTATCTTGGTTATTGAGCTTCCGGAGATATGGCCTGCGTTGTGGAGTGAGATAGTGTAGTCGTGGAAATCTATCTTGCTACCATAGTTATAAGTTACGAAGGAATTTAGAAAGGACCTTAATTCGGTCTTTTTGTATTTAGATGGGTTATGTTTCATTTTTTGTACTCTGATTGCGTCCTCTATCAATAACTCCGCGAGGGCTCTGGTAGGATCTGTACCGAAGGCCGGAGGCATTCCATTATGATACAATGCTGGAGAGAATCCGCTGTGGTCCAGATGTGCGTGGCTTAGTACAAAAGCGTCAACCCTGCCAGCAGGTAGAGGATATTCCACCTTTTCTTCTACTTTTATTCCGTAGTCGAGTAATATATTCTTGTTTCCTTCAAGGAGTATTCCTGATCTGCCTACTTCCTGGCCTCCTCCTAAAATCTTTATGTTCAAAAAATCACTATTATTGAGATATTGTTTAGAAAAGTTTATAATGATAGATAAATAGATGTATTAAGAAACCTTTTATTGTTTCCCATCCTAGGGAGTATTGATTATATGATGGACGATATAACATTTGTGGATCTTGTTGTACTTCTTAAGGTAACACCAAATACACCGATGGAAAAATTGGGAGCCGTGCTAAACGCAACGATATTTGATGCTTCCAATATAGCCGGTACTTTAAAACAGAAGGACCTTATTAACTTCACTGCGAATTATCCTGGTCCTAATTTTATAACTATAACAGATACAGGAAAGGCATTAATTGCTGAGGCTGAAAGCAAGAGCGATTCGCCTTTAGATCAGCTTGATCATTCCCTCTTATCCCAGATGGCTGGCGGAAGAAGGCTCCTCTCAGACTTGCAGAGCACACTTGGAATAAGGGCAAAAGACCTGGCAATGAGGCTTTATAAGTTGAATAAACAGAATTTGATAATTTATGAATTAAGGAATGGTAGTATTGAACTGTTACTTACAGAACAGGGTTTTCTGCAGGCTAAAAGTTCAGGAAACCAGAATATGAATAATCAGGCTCCGCAGAGCGCATATCAGTCGTCTCAGGCGCAGCAAAAACCTGTTCAGATCAATGTGCATTCCCCTCAACAAGCTCCTGAAGTTCAGCCGCAGAGATCTGAACCTAAGAAAACGCCTCTGATTGAAAGACCTATGCAGATTAATTCGCATACGGAGGAAGCGGGAAATAATGAAGTGGAAGTTCAGAATGTTGGTCAGGCTGGGAGAGATCCGGAAACAGGGAAGGCGGCGGATATGAAAGAAGGATCAAAGACACTTCCGTATTTGCTAATGTTGATAATCATCCTTGTAGCCGCATTCATCTTATATTACGTGAATTTTCATTAAGGCAATAGAGTAATAGGCGGTATTAATGTTATGGGATTATTTCAAGGCAAAAGAGATTTTAGACAAATATGGAATACGGAGCATTGACAGCAGATATATAGAAAGTGCCGAGGATGCTGTAAGGTTTTCTAAAAACAGACCTATAGTATTGAAACTTATATCTGAAAAAGAGCTCCACAAATCAAAGGCAGGGCTTGTCAAGCTGGAACTCTCTGATGAAAAGGCCATAAAGGCAGCTTATGAAGAACTCGTCTCTAAGGGAAAGAGCCTGAAGCCGTATAGGATAATAGCCCAGGCAATGGCGAGTGGAGGAGGAGTCGAGGCCATAATAGGCGGCAGGGAAGACCCTCAATTCGGAAAGCTTATCCTGATAGGGCTTGGAGGAATATACGTTGAAGCATTCAAAGACTTTGCACTTAGGGTATGCCCGATAAGCGAGTATGATGCTGGAGAGATGCTCGAACAGCTCGTTTCCAGAAGTGTGATAACTTACAAGGGGAAATCAAGGAAGATGCTGGTAAAGCTTCTTATGGATGTTTCCAAGCTTTTGGTGGAGAATCCACAGATAAAGGAGCTAGACCTGAATCCAGTCATATTGAGGGAAAAGAGCTACGATATAGTAGACATCAGGGTGTTGGAATGAAAGAATTGAAGTATATTTTGAAACCGAAAAGCGTAGTCATAGTTGGAGCATCTAGGATACCCGGGAAGGTAGGCCATATAATATTACAAAATTACATAAATGACGGATATTCGGGAAAGATATATCTGGTAAATAGGAACGAAGAAGAGATTTTGGGGATGAGGTCCTACAGCAGAGTTACAGATATCAAGGCAGACGGCATAGATCTTGCGGTGATTGCTGTGCCTGCGGAAGCTGTGCCTGGTGTTCTTGAAGACTGCGGTAAGGCTGAAGTAAAAAGTGCAGTGGTTGTAAGTGGAGGATTTGCGGAGATAGGGAAACAGGAATTGCAAGATGAGATAGTTAGAATAGCAAAAAAGTACAAAATAGCGATGATTGGGCCTAACTGCCTGGGAGTTATGGATCCTAGGTCAAGAGTCAACACGCTCTTTCTTCCTTCGTACAAGCTTGCAAAACCGGAGATAGGTGGAATAAGCTTCGTCGCACAGAGCGGTGCTGTTGGAAGTACTGTCCTGGATCTGATGGCAGGGGAGGGATTTGGAATCTCGAAATTTATCTCTTATGGAAATGCGGCGGACATAGACGAAGTGGATATACTCGAATACCTTATGGAAGATGAGGAGACAAAAGTAATAGCAATGTATATAGAAGGGATAAAGAGAGGCAAGGACTTCATTGAGCTTGGAAAAAGAATAACCAAAAAGAAACCAGTTATAATATTGAAGGCTGGTAGAACCGAGGCTGGAGCTACAGCCGCACATTCGCATACTGCTGCGCTTGCAGGAAGCTATGAAGCACATGAAGCCGTTTTCAGGCAGTTTGGATTTACCATTGCAAATGATATAAGCGAGCTCCTATATTACTCTAAGATTTTTGCTTCTGAAGCCGCACCGGCAGGAAGCAGAATAGGAATAATAACCAATGGAGGAGGAGCAGGAGTTCTTACTACTGATGCGATAGCTTCTTCCAGGCATATGTTGCTCGGGGAACTGAGTGAGAAGTCCAAATCGGAGCTCAAGAAGGTAATGCCCCCTCTTGTGAATATAGCAAACCCTTTGGATCTGGCCGGAGACGCGGATGACAGAAGATATAGAGATGCACTTACATCCATGGCTTCTGATCAGGGAATAGATATGATAATAGTAATAATTCTGTTTCAGACCCCAGGTGCAGATTCGAGGCTTGCCGCTGAAGTGGTAGCCATGAAGGAAAAAACATCTAAACCGATGGTTGTTTTAAGCATCGGCTCTGAGTACACAGAGATGCATAAGATGATGATGGAGCGATCAGGACTTCCTGTTTATGACTCGCCTAGAGCAGTAGCGCTTTCTCTTGAGGCACTTTATTCTTACTACAAATATAAGGCCAGATTTGGGTAGTGAATCGGTCTTTTAATAGGAGTTATCCGCACGGATTAAAAAGTCGTAGTGCAAACACATTTATATCATGTTAAATATCATTAACGGAGTAACCCAGAGAGAGTTACAGGTTTTAGATATGGAAATTTTAATTAGAAGGCCTGAAGTAGAAAAATTTAGGTTAGGAGTAGACATAGACAACGTTACTGCGAATTCTTCGCAATTATTAGTAGATATACTAAGAAGGAGAGGATTCTGGGATATTGAAAGGGACCATATAACAAGGAGGCCTTTCCACGAGTCGCCGAGATTTATGGAGCTTGGAATAAGCAGAGAGGTAGTATCAAAGGTATTGGATGGTTTATGGGAATATGAATTCGGCCGTATTGAGTTGATGGATAAAAGAATAGGAAGAATAATCGATGGTCTGCGTGCGAAAAATATAAGCATAGATATAATAACTACAATGGGTGCAAGAAACCCTTTAATGCGACCGAATCTTGAAGTATGGCTCCAAGGAAAAGGGATAATTTATGATACAGTAAGCTTTGTCAGTGGCAATTCCGAGAAAGCAGAAGCGGGGCTACACACTATAGTAGATGATGAAGAAGGACTTGCCAAACTTCTGTCAGCAAAGGGAAAGCCTGGAATAATATATGATGCTCCATGGAATAGAAAATTTGTTGAAGATCTCAGGCTTGAAGGTCGTCGAAACCCTTTGATTTACACCGTAAGGAACTGGGAAGAGCTTGGGACGGTAGTGGAAGAATTGAATAAGGCTTTTAGAAGCTAATTGTGATATACATACATGGTGCAGTTGGAGATCCTCTGTTGTGGAGAACTGACAATTGATGAGATATCTGAAGCCGGTTCGATATCAGGAGAGGGTTCATTAAAGCTTAGTTCTACAGGGCGGTTTTTTGGAGGCAGGGGGGGAAATGCCTCAGTATATGCCAGCATGTTCGGAGTCAGTGTAGGGATTATGGGTGCTGTGGGAGAAGAAATCGGGGGACAGGAGTATGTAAAACACCTGATTTCTGAAATGGTTGATGTTGAGAACCTTTATTATAATAAGAAAGCCCATACAAACAAATGCTTTATTTTTAATGGGCAGGAAGGCTCCAAGATTTTCTTTTATGGCGGAGCACTCCTGGAAGAGAGAGAGCCTTATCTAGAGCATCTTAGTAGCAGGATAGCCAAAATAGAACATAGGATGCTTTATTCCACCTCTCCTGATCCTGAAGTGAATTATATCTTATTGAAGAATTCGGAAGCCGGGATAAAGTGCTTCGGTCCTTCAAGCAATATTTATTCATATTTAAAAAAGGAAGCGGAGGCATGCCTGGGAAATTCGGATATTTTATTCTTGAATGAAGATGAAGGCGAGTTTCTTGAAAGACTGCTCCAGAAAAAGATGCAGGAGATCATAAAAGAGTTTAATCTGAAGTTCATTGTGAAGACTTTGGGAAACCGGGGTGGCGAGATAATTGCCGAAGATTCGGTATTGAAAATACCACCGTATGAAGCTTCAGGTGTTATCGACACTAGTGGTGCGGGAGATGCGTTTGCAGGAGCATTTATGGCCAATTATTATAAGACAGAAGATCTTCCTTATTCGGGTAATATAGCTTCAGCTACAGCTTCTTTCGTTGTAGAACAGGCTGGTTGCCAGAGCAGAATGCCAACTAGGGAGGAGATATTTGAAAGGATGAAAAAGAGGATTATTTGATGGATAGGATTGGATTGAGTTATGAAGAAAGGATAGGAAATTCTTCAAATTCTGCCTCTGCAAGATTATTTTCTATCATGTCAGAGAAAGAGACAAATTTGGCATTTAGTTGTGATGTCGCAGACTATACAGAGCTACTCGGTCTTGCTGAACTTTTGGGGCCCGAGATTGCAGTCCTAAAGACGCATGCAGACATAGTTGAAGGATTTACATCCGAGGTTGGGCTTAGGCTAATGGCTATCGCGAGAAAGCACGGCTTCCTTATTTTCGAAGATAGAAAGTTTGCCGATATAGGCAATACATCAGTAATGCAGTATGCTCAAGGCAGCCTTAGAATATCGAGCTGGTCTAATTTTGTCAGTATGAATGTTCTTTCAGGTCCTGGGCAGCTTGAAGGAATTGGCAGCGTGATGCGCAGGGCTGATGACGGAAATCCCAGGGGAATATTGATACTTGCACAGATGTCCTCTGAAAAAAACCTTGCCAGTGGAGAGTATACAAGGAAGGCGGTGGAATTCGGGCATGCTAATCAGGATGTAGTTTCAGGATACATAGGGAATGGCAGCAACCCTTTGGAGCTGAATATGCTTTCAAAGATGTCTTTACCTGGAGATGTGATAATGGCTCCGGGAGTTAAGATGGGTGGCAGAGCAGATGCAATGGGACAGAATTACAGTAGCCCCGATGGAGCAATATTGGCTGGAGCTGACTGCATTATAGTGGGGCGGGGCATTTATGAAGCGGAGAAGCCCGAACTTGCTGCTGTTTCTTATAGAAAAGCGGCATGGAAGGCTTATCTTAAAAGAATTGGTAGTGGATGAAATGGTCAATTTTCCAGATATAGATGTAGAGGACGATTTGAAGAAAGAGATAATTAAGGAGATGTATAATACAGGACAGATACTTACATGGTATAGGGATAGACCTGAAGGATGGAAGCTTGCTGGCGGACTCTGGAGCCCGTTATACATAAATCAGAGGTCGATGCCTTCAAATCCTAGAACTTTCAAGAAAGCTGTCGAAGCTCTCGGCTCAATTCTCATTAGCCTGGGATATAAACCTTACGGGAATGATAAAGTAGTAGGGCTTGCCATGGCAGGGGTGCCTTTTGCAAGTGCGCTTTCTGTAATGTTCGGCTTCCCTGCTCTTTATACTAGAAAGCTTCCTGAAGGCGTTAAGACTGAAGAAGACGTTCAGGCATATATCAAAAGTCATGGCCAGCATGCGCTTGTGGAAGGTGAACTTAATGATGGGGACAGGCTTGTTATGATAGATGATCTGGTCACAGGATTCGATAGCAAGCTGCTCGCTATTGGCCAGATTAATGGGGAACTTCTGAGAAGGAGTGTTTCAGGCACTTCGATGAAAGACATAGTAGTTCTGATTGATAGAGAACAGGGTGGAGCGGATAAGGCAAAAAAGCTGGGATACCGTCTGCATTCAGTGATACGCTTTAAATCTGAAGGATTAGAGCTCCTCAAGGATTCCATATCAGATATTGAGTATTCCATTATCACAAGGTATCTTTCAAATGACAGCAGATTCCAAGACAGGGTGATTCAGGAGGAATTGAAGGAAGCCGCTATGGAGAAGAAAAGAGAAGGCCCATGATACGATTTATTGTCGCCTCTTTTTTTTCTTCCGATGCAAGAAGGTCAAACAACAGTGATGGATTCACATTCAGGTCATATTTGTTCTCTGCTAGCTTTTTTAAAAAGAGGCCTACGCCATAGTCACGTATGGATACGCTTTCAAGCATACCGTTTCTGAGCTCTTCGGCTTCTTTCGAATCTTGAGATTCTATTCCGGATTTTGTTATCTCTATTATAGCATTTGCAGAATGCGAATCGGAGATCCCTTTTAATCCGATATCTATGTTTTTGAAGCCTTCTTTGAGTCTTCCTTCTAGAACTACCCGTATTATGGGTTTTTCTTTATTTTCAGTAGGTATTTTTAATATCTGCTCTTCGACCTTGCTTTTTATCTCTGCGGGAGCAAGATTAGCTATGTCTATCTTTAACATGACAAACTTTCGCGAATTTATCTTTCTGAAGAAGTAGGTGTTTGTTTTTGTATCGTATATGAAGAAGCCCTTTTCCTCCTGCTCGCCCTCTTTTAGCTGTGTAAGTACAGTGCTTCCTGGTATTAAGAAATTCTTCCCGTGGCACTTCGATTCGACCTTGCTATGTATATGCCCATCTACATAAAGGTCAAAGCCTTTTGGAAGTTCCTCAAGTTTTATTATGTTCTCTCCGAAAGGAAGAAATTCATATACAGATTGATGGAAGAGGAAGAGATTGAAGGCTCCTTCAGAAGGCTGGGGCTTTACCTGATTTATTGTTTCTTTGAATCTCTCTTCAGCGACTCCGCCTATTCCATATACAGATACAAGTTCTCCGTTCTTTTCTACTGTCACTCTTGCCTGATTGGCATTTACAAGATATCCTGCAAGATTCAATAGGTCTATAGAATCGGTCTCATCTGCAGTCCTCCTTTCATGGGTTCCGGGTATTGCGATTATAGGTACTTCAGTATAACACTTTCCCCTTCCTTCAAAACCAACTACCTTGGCCGTGAATTTCTGGGATGATATTTTTTTGAACAAGCTTACAGCCTCTACTATTACTTCGGGCTTCGGATGTCTGTAGTCGAAGATATCACCAGCTATTACTATAATGTCGGCTTCCCTGCTTGCTATTTCCATTGCTTCAGAAGCCTGCCTGAAAGCATCTTCCCTGAATCTCTCGTAGCCTATATGAAAGTCTGAAAGTATTGCTATATTCAAATAAAGACCTTGTGAATGGCTCCTTTTCATCAATTAGATGATGAAATATATAAGGAGATTGCCGAATAGCAGTGATATTATTATGCCTATAAGCGCAAAAAATGCGAGGGGTATTCCGCTGGTATAGACGGGTATTTTCTTTTTTATAGCCTTGGTCTCATTAAGCGTTTCCTTGGTCACAAGCCTTCCGAAATGCTTTGACTTTGATGAGAAATATTTAAGATCTGCGGTTGGCATGAGGTTTGTGGCTATCATGTCTTCTTTTGATAGGTCTTTTGGATATACGTAAGAGACCATCTGCATATTGATCTCCTTTTCAAATATGACAGCTAATGAAGAAGCTGCGCCCATTGTTATGATTATGACTGCCGTAAACGCCTTAAAGCCTGCCAGATAGGAAATTAGAAATAGAAGAATAAGATACGATATAAAAAGCCCTAATCCGTGGTATATCTTTCTCCTTTTTGGCGAAGCCGATCTGAATCCTCCTTTTATAAACGATCTTCCCAGATAGTATATAGTTGTAAGGACTATTGCAGAATACCCGGTAGATATAAGCACAGATAATATGAATGGAAGGCCGAATTGAGGGAGCTGGGAGAGAATAGGGTTAGGCTGTATTGGTAGAAGCATGCTTATAGTTGCAAATTCCATGAAGTCTCCTGCGCCCATTATCCCTTTCCTGTATATTAGATAGCCTAGGGCTATTATTAAAGTTGAGATGGTCAGACTTATCTCTATTGTCCTTAATCCATAGGTGAAGGTTATAGCCAAGCCCAATATGAAGACTCCATATACAAAAATGTCAGGTACATTTCTTTTGTTAAGTAGATCATATGCAGCATATGCAAGTCCCACTATAAGCAATAAAGCTATCCTGTATATGAACGGAATCATCTGATCAGGTCAGAATACTTATAGTAAATATTTATAGATATCTTTGAGTTCCTTTAAAGTTATTTTGAATAAGCAGTGAAAGTATAGACAGGGCATTCTGCAGTGATGTTGTGCATACGTTTCTGGAGATATTTTGCCCGGTGGTGGAGAATGGGATTTGTAAATTGAAAAAGTTAAACTGATTAGTTTCTATATCCAACAGAACTTTTTTAAACTTTTGTGTGGTATTCTGTCCAGATTGGATGGAAAGACAGACATATGCTTATAAAAGTAGTCATGGGAATTCCATACTCGCCATATTTCTCGGAATCATAATATCATTGGTCTTCTTTCTTTTAGACTATTATCTTACTTCTAGCTTAATCGGCAGCGCTGCGGTTTCACTTGTCGTTTTTGTCATATACTTTATGCTTGGCGTAAAGGTTTTGAAAGAATGGGACAGGGCACCTATACTCACTTTGGGAAAGTACAAGGGGACTTATGGTCCTGGACTCTTCTTCATAATACCCATAATACAAAAAATGCCATACAGATTTGATCTTAGGACCTTCTCGACAACATTTTCAGCTGAGAAGACCCTGACGCAGGATAATGTTGGCGTAGATGTTGAAGCTATAATGTTCGCGAAGATAGAAAACCCCGAGAATACTGTGCTACAGGTAAATGATGTTTACCAGTCAGTTTCGCTTGCGGCGCAGACAGCGCTTAGAGATGTTATAGGAAAAGTAAGCCTGAGCCAGATGATTGTCGGGAGGAGTGAGATAGCAGATAGTGTAAAGACTCTTATCGACCAGCGAGTTACACCGTGGGGAATGAATGTCATATCGGTTGAGATAAGGGATGTGAAGATACCGGATGAATTACAGGATGCTATGGCAAAGGTAGCTATAGCTTCAAGGGAACGTGATGCCAGGGTTATTCTTGCGGAGTCGGAAAAACTTGCAGCTACCAATATGGTTGCGGCTGCGCAGACCTATCAATCCAATATTTATGCAATGCAGCTGCGTGCATTGAATATGCTTTATGAGATAGGGATAAGCGGCAAGAATCATCTTATATTCATACCCACAGAATCAAGAGGGCTCGGGATACCTACGCCGATAGGTGTGCTAGGTATAGAGAAGATGGTAGGCATAGGCAATGAAAAGGACTCGGGGTCAGAAAATCCGCATGGCGGATCTTCTTCAGGAAAAGGCAGATCTCAGACTATGCGTAATTTCCCACCTTCTATTAATAAGAATACACCCCAGGAAGTAAACAAACCAGATAAACAGGATGTAGGTGTGGCTTCGGGAGGAGGAATCAAGCTTGTGCCTGATCAGGAAGAAGAGAGAGGAAATGATACATTTAAGATATAGAAAATTTGATGTGATTTTATGGAATACGAAGCTGTAGGAAGCTCGATGCAGATGTTGAATGTTAAGCTTGCTGGAGGAGAAAAGATATATGTGGATGGAAGCAAACTCGCAAGCAAGAGCGATAATGTAAAGATAGAGTCGAAACTTGGAGGAGGTACAGGATTCTTAAAAGGAGTAAGCATGATGTTTGCCGGATCTACTGCTTTTTTGCTAGAATGCAGCGCACAGGAAGATGGAATGGTATCACTTGCAGGAGTTATGCCAGGAAAGATAAAGGTAGTGGAACTTAAAGAGGGAGAATCCATCTTAGTGGAACATATGGCATTCCTTGCTACAAATGACCCTTCCAAGATAGACGTTAAAGGCTCATGGAAAGGCTTCTTTTCAGGTACGGGAGTGTTTCTAGAGAAGTTTACAGGCCCATGCACTGTGTTCCTGCATGTCTGCGGAGACATAGTAGAGTATGATCTTGCAGATGGCTCTGCTGTAGAGATTGATCCGGGACATATAGCTGCTTTTGGTGGCGATATGAGGATAGACTTCAGTGCTGTAGGAGGTTTAAAAACCGAGTTGACAGGAGGAGAAGGATTTTGGATGGGAAAGATAACGGGTCCTGGCAATGTAATACTCCACAGTGTTTCTAGAACCAGGCTTAGGCAGAGCATAGCCCCAAGTTCAGGTAATAATTCAGGAGGAGGCGGAGCTCTTGCCGGAGGCTTGGCTGGAGCTGCTGCTGGAGGATTGATTGGAGCGCTTGGTGAAGCAGGAAAGAAAGGAGGCTTCGGAGGATTTAAACTTTAAACTGTTTTGAGCCTGTGTCTAATTATTGCCACAGGTTTATTTTTTTCTTTTTTACATGCATAGACATATTTAGAGGTCTAAAGTGCATGGGCCTGGGTGTTGGTATATTTATGCGTAATCTCATCAGATTCCTTGAAAGATGTGAGGCATCTCTGCAGGCTGGCTGGTTTTTTTGAAGCATTAGGTAGATCCCTAACATGCAAAATTGTAGAAAAGATTTAAATATTAATCTTTTTAGATATAAGATTAGCGTGTAGAAATGCAGATGGCAACAATGCTGGGAATGTCCAAGTTTACCTATTTGCCAGTTATAGCCATAGCAATAATAAATAATACATGCAATCCTCATTCTTCTGCTGCTTGCATCGAATAAATTTCCTCGGGTGTTTTTTGAATGCAAGTGGCTAAAACAATAGTTAGAACTGTTTCCGTTTCCCATCAGGATATCGAGGTAAAGGAGAAGGAGTCCGTAATACTTTATGAGATAGGACTGCAGGATATACCTACAGCGACCAGCTTTGTTGAATATCTTGCTGATCTTTATGGATGTTCTCAGAGCGGGATTTGGTATACACTCAAAAAACTCAAGGAAAAGGGATATGTTGATTTTACTGAAAGAGGGCGGGGGGAGGAATACAAACCCCTCTCATTAACTATGCGTGGGAGGGAATTTATTAGGAGGAATGTCAGTGAGCCCTATGTGAGGGCTCCTGACTTTCACCGGACAGTAGAGAGAACAGTAAGATATGAACAATCTTTCGTCTAAGATTTCCAGTCTTTGTCTATTTTTGAAAGCACTTTATCAAGCTTAAGCTTGAGTTCCTCTTTGGTTCCTGAATTGTCTATTACATAGTCGGCCTGTTTCATTATTACCAGCACGCCGTGCTTCTCTTCCTTTTTGTCAGGCATGAAACCGCGCTTTTCGCGTGTTTCAAGCCATCTGAAATCGTCTATGGTCTTCGGGTCTTCTGGCTTAGCGCGCTTCTTGAGCCTATTGAATCTGGTCTCGAATGGGGAGCGGACTGAGATTATGTCTACCTTGTCAACCTTCTTTTTTATATAATCCAGTTCGTATGTGCTCCTTAGGCCCATCAGGACTATGTGTTTCATGCTCTTCTTAATCTTTTTGACTGCATATTTTGAGTAGATGTCTTTTCCGTATTTTTCTCTAAGCCTTGCTGTGAATTCCCTTGTGGCTTTTGGGTCATTTAGCGGTATTTTGGCTTTTTTAAGCAGTTCCCTCCATATATCCCCATATTCTATGACGTCGAATTTTTCCTCCCTGAGCATCTCCGCTATTGTGCTTTTACCTGATCCGGGAAGGCCAACTACTATCAATATCATCCTATCACTCAACAATCTGTTTTAATGTTTCATACCTTACCTTACAGCACTTCCCTCTTTCAATTCCTTGTCAGGAGTCAGTAGTGCTATTCCGTTTTCATCTTCTGCTGCCAATACCATCCCGTTTGACTCCACTCCTGCTATTGTCTTGGGTTCAAGGTTTGTTATGCATATCACTTCCTTGTTCAAAAGCTGTTCTTTGGAGTAATGTGACTTTATTCCTGCAAGAATTATGCGCATGCCGATTTCAGGACCCATGTCAACTAAGAATTTATATATGGGCTTTCGGGCTTTGTCGACGTCCTCTACCATGAGAATCCTTCCGACTCTGAATTCAAGCTTTGCGAAGTCTTCAATTTTTGCCATTATTAGAATATTGAGTAGAACTATTTATAAATGGGTTTACTTGGGTCGGATTTGGAGTATACAGATCAACAGTGTTTTTGCCTGTATGCAGAATAATCGGATTGGTTGAGAAGAGATATGTCCTCAGGCTGGTCTGCTCTTCCTTCTGCGTTCGTTTAAGAGTTATTTGGAGTTATCGGTACCTGTGGTTTTTGGATGGGAGAGCCTGACTGGAGTGGTGAGCCTGGAGGAGCCTGTGTTGCTATCAATTCTCCTGGACGGTATATCCTATTTTCAAGAAGCAGATTGTATACGCGGCCTGTATAAAGATCCATTATTATATGGCGCTTTTGATTTCCGAAAAGGTCTGTTTCTGCCAGCTTTCCTGGATGCATCGCCTTTGCAAGTGTCTCTAAAACAGTCAAGGATCCGGTCTGGGAGTTCTGGAGCCCTATGGCTCTTATCTCTATGTTGGGGTTTTTTATTTTTTTCCTCATTTTATATACGCTTTCCAGGTATTTTTCTGGCTGTGAAGAGGTTCTTATTGCAAGAACAGTTCTTGTGTTGACGTCGTAGAAAGATAGGAATATATCTGAGATTATGTTTTTTGCTATTATATGGCTTCGGTCAAGGTTCCATTCTGCAATAATGGAGCTCTCCTCCTGAAGTTCATCTGAGAATTCCTTATAGCGCAGTATTGAGGTATTCCACCGTTCGCCTGTCTTAAGCCAGAGTTGGCTGGAGCCGAATGATTTCGCGCCTTTTTTTCCAGTGTATGTCTTCCAGAAATCCATATGTCTTTCAAGAGTCGCAAATATTTATATATATTGTCAGGTAAAGTATATTCTACCCTTATTCCGGTTTTTGAATGAAATTGACCATATTAGATGATTCACCAGGCGTGTTGAGGTTCAGGATAGATGAAACCAGTGTTAATTTTGTAAATGCGATAAGGAGAATAGCAACCAACAGCATAAAATCCATTGCAATAGACTCGATAACGTTCTATGAAAATTCCAGTGCCATATTTGATGAATATATAGCGCACAGGATTGGGCTTGTTCCAATACTTACACCTGAAGGCTTTGGTGAGAAGGATGAGGTAATTTTCAAGCTTGATGCTGAAGGCCCCGGCACAATCTATTCTGAAAAGCTTGAAAGCAATGACAAATCAGTCAAAGTTGCAAATGGAAAGATACCGATAATTAAGCTTGCTGGAGGGCAGAAATTAAGATTGGAAGGAAAGGCCATAATGGGCTCGGGATCTTCTAGCGCAAAGTTCCAGCCTGGCCTCGTAACATACAAGCAGCTGACCGATAGCTCCTTTGAGTTTTATATTGAATCTTTCGGGCAGATGCCTGCTCTGGAGATAATAGAGAAGACGCTAAGTATAATAACCAACAATATCAAAGAGGTACACAAAGAACTTAAGTGAAGACGCGGGGGTGGCAGAGCCTGGTCAAATGCGCTGGCTTGAGGGGTCAGTAGCTTTAGTGCTTGCGCGAGTTCGAATCTCGTCCCCCGCATAGAAAGAGATATTTATTTCAGATGAGAAAATGGAAAAGAACAGTATAAAGAGATTGATAGAGAATCTTGAAAAGATAGACAAGAAGGCGAAGAACGCCAAGCTTGCCTTGAAGGTAATTAAGATAGCTGGGCTTCCTAGGAGAAGGCGGATATCGATAAACCTGGAGGAGCTTAATGAGCTGGCAAAGCCTGGAGAGAATATAATAGTTCCTGGAAAAGTTTTAGGCACAGGGAATGTAGATAAAGCATTTGGTATAGCAGCTATTGAGCTTTCTGGAAGCTCTGAGAAAAAGCTCAAGGAGGCAGGGTGTACCCTTATAAGCATAGAAGAAATGCTTAAGAAGGAGAATGCTAGACTTTTAGTCTGAAAGGTGAAGAAATGAAATACTTGATAGATGGAGAAGATGCAATACTTGGGAGAGTAGGAAGTAAGGTAGCCAAGCTCCTGATAGAGGGTAATGAAGTGGCTCTTATAAATGCGGAAAGGATAAGGATAACAGGACATATACCTGACCTTGCCATGAAATATAAGAGATTGATAGAGTTGAAAGACAGAGCCAATCCTGAACATTCCCCTTTTTACTCTAGAAGGCCTGACCTCTTTGTAAAGAGAAGCATAAGAGGGATGCTGCCATACAAGCAGCCTAAGGGAAAGGAAGCATACAAGCTTCTTAAAGTCTATATGGGAGATGCGAAAGATATAAAAGAGGCAAAAACATATACTATAAAGGATGTCAAAGCCAAGAAAGCCGGAGACGCTTTTGAGAACTCGGTTTCAGTTCTTGAGCTGGTTGAGAAATTAGGATATAAGAAATGATTAATATGGCAGAGCAGACGCAAAATAAGAAAGGGACTGCAGATTTGGAAAAGGAGATAAGTGAGTTCAACGAGAGCTATGCCAAATCATCCAAAAAGGCAAAGCCTGCGCAGAGGAGAACAGCTCCGGCAGCGCAGAAGAAGACACAGAGAAAGTCCAAGAAGGAAACCATAGTATCGAGAGGAAAGAGGAAGAGGGCGATTGCCAGGGCAAGCATGAGTAGCGGCAGTGGCAGAATCACAGTCAACGGAGTAAGTGCTGAGCTCATAAAACCAAAGGAGATAAGAGACCTTATACTTGAGCCTATAATCATTTCGAAGAAAGTGAGCAGCCTTATGAAGAATTATGACGTAAAAATTAATGTTTATGGTGGAGGAATTATGGGACAGGCGCAGGCTTCAAGGACCGCTCTCGCAAACGCAATAGTAGAGACAACCCATGATGAAGGACTAAGCAAAGCCTACATGATATACGACAGAAGCATACTTGTGGAAGACCATAGAAGAGTTGAGCCTAAGAAATTTGGAGGACCTAAGGCTCGTGCAAGAAACCAGACCTCATACAGATGATGTGATAGAATGATGATACCAGTAAGATGTTTCTCATGCGGTCAGGTAATAGCTGACAAGTGGGAGGAGTACGACAGAAGAGTGAATAAAGGAAAGGAAGATCCCAAAAAAGTCATCGCAGACCTTGGCATAAAGAGATACTGCTGCAGCAGAATGCTCATAGGAAACATCGAGCTTATTGATGAGATAATAAACTACGGAAGGAAGTAATGCTTTGGATAATGCTGTGCCAGGTTATAATTTTAGGCGGTATGGAGCGGCATATAGGAAAGTATATATAAGGATAAAGACAAATGTTTTAAGCGCGGGGTCGTCTGCTAGTCTGGTCAGGCTCTGTGCTTAGGGAGCACATGACCCGAGTTCAAATGGCATGATGCCTGAAAGTCTCGGCGACCCCGAATTAAGGAATGGTTTTATGGCAACACAAGAGGAACAGAATTCGTTAATAGATCAATCAACATATCTGGATGTAGGAATACATATAGGCACAAAGGTAAAGACTCCGGGAATGAAGAGATTCATATATAAAGTAAGGGAAGACAGCCTCTACCTTCTTGATCTTAATACCATAGACAATAGGATAAGGATAGCCGCAAAGATGCTTGCAAGATATGAGCCAAAGGACATAGTAGTAACAGCATCGAGGATATATTCGGTTTCTGCAGCTACAAAATTTGCAGAGATAGTAGGTGCAAAGCTTATGACAGGCAGAGTAATGCCTGGCGTATTCACAAACCCTAACAGGAGCGACTTTTCCGAGCCTGAGATACTTTTGATAAGCGATAATAGAAACGAGAGGCAGGCAGTTAAAGAAGCAAACAAGACAAATATACCGATCATAGCTTTGTGCGACACAGATAACTGGATGAAGTTTGTAGACCTCGTTATACCTTGCAACAACAAGGGAAGAAGGTCTCTTGCGCTTATCTACTATCTTCTTTCAAGGGAATTCATGAAGGAGAAAGGATTAATAAAGACCAATGAAGAATTCCAATATAAGATCTCGGATTTCGAAGCGAAAGTAGAGATGAAGGCAAAATAGAATGTCGTTGATTGGAGGCACTAACAGGAAGCGTCTGCAGGTTGCAGTCGACTTTATGTCTTCTTATGGAGTTGCAATATTAATAATGGCAGTAGCGATAGGCATAGCCTACATACTAAGCTCTGGAGTGACGAATGCCTTTGCGCCTGAATGTATTCCTTCGCCTGGATTCTCATGTGGATACTTCAGCATGGCAGATAATGGCTCCCTGATAATACAGGTATCGCAAGCCACAGGATCTGCAATAACAGTCAACGGAATTGCATGTTCCACTCTTTCTGGGCTTAATGGCCTTCCTAAATATGGAAACCTGTATGTGAATTCAAATTCAATGTATTATCCTGAGGGATTCACACCTCCTGCAAATATACCAAGCGGAGGGAGCTTTACTTTCTTCCTGTACTGCTACGGGCCCAAAGGACTATCGAGATTTTCAAAAGCAGGAAGCACATTTGTAGGGTATATCTGGATGAATTATACACTATACAATACAAAAATAAATACAACACAGCAGATTGCCAGCATACAATTGCAGACAACAGGTTGAAAATTGTATAATCTCAGAGAGGAAAGTTTACCCCTCAGTATATAAATTTTTCCTCTGTTAATATAGCGACAGAATGGTGTATTTATGGCTACGAATCATGACAGACCTTTCGATCTTCTTAACAAATCGATAGGGCAGCAGGTACTTATAAGATTAAAGAACGGAACAGACTTGAGGGGGAAGGTCCAGTCTTTTGATGTTCATATGAACATTGTTCTTGAGAATTGCGAAGAGCTTGATGAAAGCGGAAGTGCAAGGGCAAAACTCGGAGTCATACTTCTCAGAGGAGGAAACATACTATTCCTATCGCCGGCATGAAAAGGTATTTCTGTCTTTGCGGTTAATACTACTTACAGATGGGCTTGTAGCGCAACGGCAGCGCGCCTGCATGGCATGCAGGAGGTTGCGGGTTCAAAAAAAACCTTCCCGTATTGAGAGGTTTATGGAATTCCCGCCAAGTCCATCTATTTATCTGTTCTTTTCCGCGTATAGATTATTCTTGTAAATTTTTTATGTATTTCAGGCTTTTCCGCAATCCAATCTTTTTTATTGAAATCGGGGAAGAATGTATCACCCATGTATCTGCCTTTTACATATGATAGATACATTTTGTCTGCAATGCCGATGGCCTGGGAGAAGATCTCTCCGCCGCCTATTACGAATATCTCTTTATCTTTGGACTTCTCAGCCGCTTTTATGGCCATATCTAGACTTTTGTATATTTCTATGCCTGGCCTTTTTTTGAGGCTTCGGCTTATTACAATATTTCTGCGATTTTTCAAGATCCCGGTATCAAGAAAGGTCCTCTTTCCCATTATTATTGTGTGTCCTAATGTGAGTTTCTTGAATAGCGCTGTTTCTTCTGGAATATTCCATGGTAACTTACCGTCTTTCCCTATTACCAGGTCTTTTGAGACTGCGGCAACCAGTGATATCATCAGATCATCGAGGAGCCTAGCCATGCCAGATATTCGGTGCTTGCCATTCCTATATTAAAAGAAATTATCTCGGGAAGCTCATACTTGTGTGTTTTCTTTAGCTCCTCTTCAATTTTTTTGTATTTGGAATTTTTTGTCTTTATGATACATATCCATTCTCTTGAGATGTGTGGTTTCCCTTTCCATGTATAATAGCTTTTTACAGGTCCCGTTACCTTTGTACATCCCGCAAGACGTTTTTCCATAATAAGCTTGGCCATTCTTTCCGCTTCTTTTTTGCTGTCAACAGAAGTCATTATAATGATAAAGCCTTTTCCCATGGTATCTAGTTATTTATTGCTTTAATTCCTATATTTGTTGCGGTAAGATGATAGTTTTAGGGATGGAGAGCAGCGCACATACCTTCGGCGTTGGCATAGTAGATAACGGAAAGGTGCTTGCGAATGAAAAAGCCATGTACAGGATAGGCACTGCAGGAATGATACCGGGAGAGGTGGCTAGATTCCATGCTGAAAATGCCGCAGAGGTATTAGGCATGGCTCTGGAGAAGGCAGGAATAAGCAATAATGAAATAGAAGGGATAGGATATACAATGGGGCCTGGGCTTGGACCATGTCTTGAGGTTGCACAGCTATCCGCAAAGACAGTAGCTAAGAAGCTGGGGGTGCCTATAGTTCCTGTAAACCATTGCGCTGCACATGCGGAGATAGCCAGGCATTTCGGAAGGCTTGCCGATCCGATAATGCTATATGTAAGCGGAGGGAACTCGCAGATACTTGTTCTTGAGGAGAGGCCGTATTTGCATTATGTTGTGCTAGGCGAGACTTTCGATATAGGAGTAGGAAACATGCTTGACTCTTTTGCCAGGAAGCTCAAGCTTGAGCCGGCTTGGGGGTCAAGCATAGAAAAACATTCGCAGGGAGGTAGATATATTGAACTTCCATATACGGTAAAGGGAATGGATTTTTCGTTTACAGGCCTGGCAACAAGAGCCACTGAGCTCATTGGAGAGGAAAGGCTTTCAGACCTCTGTTTTTCAATACAGGAAACTGCTTTTTCGGCATTATGTGAGGCTACTGAGAGGGCGATGCTTCTTAAGAATAAGAGAGAGATAGGAATTTGCGGAGGCGTTGCCCAGAATAGAAAATTAAGGGAGATGCTCGAGGAAGTGGGAAGAGAACATGATGCAAAATTTGGATTTGCTCCTGACGAATTCAATGCGGATAATGGAGGGATGGTAGCATATCTTGCAGAGCGTATGATAGGATCTGGGATAAAAAGCAGGCTTGAGGATTGCGGGATCAGGCAGAAATACAGGGTTGATACAGCAAGATTGGGATGATGTATGGACAATTCGAAAGTCATAGGGGTTGGCGCGGAAGCGAGGCTTTCCCTAATAAATTTGTTTGGAAGTGATATAGTAGTCAAAGAAAGGCTGCCTAAAAAATACAGAGCTAAAGAATTGGATCTCAGAATTCGGAAGGAGCGTACAAAGAATGAGGCAAGAATAATGTTCAGGATTTCGAGAGCAGGGATAAGATGCCCAAGAATAGTGGCGCTTGGGCGCTTTTCTATATATATGGAAAGATTGGAAGGGGTACTTTTGAAAGACAAAAAAATAAGCAACAAGGAAATTGCCGAATCTGGGCGCATACTTGGAAGCATGCATTCTTTAGATATAGTACATGGGGATTTTACTCCTGCGAATCTTATATCAGATAATTCAGGGAAGATCTATGTAATAGATTTTGGACTGGCTGAAATGACAAGGAGCGAGGAGGAGAAGGCAGTAGATCTTCTTCTTATGAAGAGATATCTGAAGAGGAATCTTTACCGTTTGTTTGAAGATTCTTATTCTAAAACCTACAATGATTCGGAGAAGATTCTCAGGAGGCTTGTCGAAGTAGAGAAAAGAGGAAGATACCAGACAAGGACTCTGGCATAGATTGTTCTCTTAATTTAGGTTGTGAAGTTTTGAGGCTGGGTGTATCCTGAAGACCAGGAGGTTGTATACTCTACATTTATGGCATTGCCATTATTATTTACTCCGCTGTAGTCGTTGGCGTTGCCGTTGAGCGGCCACCACCCGGCAAGGTTTTGAAGCGCTATTGGAGCTCCGCCTATTCCTTCATCGTAAAGCTGCATTATGTCTGACTGGGAAAGCGAGACGTTGTATAGCTGTAGGTTTGCAATCGAGCCGTTATATTGGTTGGTAAGTATTGGGCTGTTTGGAACGTTATAGCTTCCAATAAAGAGTCCATTGTCTGGGATATTGTTGCTCGTAATATAATTAGTTGTTGCGATTGGAACCCCATTTAAGTATAAGGTAAGGGTATTGCCGTCGTATGTTGTGGCTACATAATACCATTTGTTATTAAAAGTGGAAGAAGGGTAGACGGAAGAGTATGCAGAAGTTCCGGTGTAAGAAGTTCCTACTGTAGAAAATAATTGTGAAGCAATAAGGCCATTTGGTTGTATAGCGACATTTATTGACATTCCCTCGTCTCCTTTAGAATAAGAAAATATTCTCGCAATGCAGAAAGGCGCATATATCATTATGCAATTATCAGGTTTTATCCACATTGAGTAAGTTACCGGTTCCCAGTTTATATTGCTATAACGATATATTTTGATGATGCTGTTTTGTCCATTGAAATTTGCAACGTATTGGGGCTCTTCGTTGTTGCATTGGCCTTCAAGGTTTCTGTTTGTCCTGGATAATCCGAGATTGCTGTTTTGGTAAGACAGTTGTACAAAACAATTTCCCGGAGATGCCTTGGGAGAGATCAGATTGGAGGCGTTTCCAGAGAAGAAGAGGTATGCCAGGCTTCCCATTACAACGGCTATTATGAATATTGCCCACCCGTAGGTCATGAGATATTCCATTGCCGATTGTAGACGCATGTTTCGCATGCTATTCATTATGTAAAAAAATTTAATAAGGTGTTGATTGTTGAGCTTTGAGGATTAGCCGGCCTCGTTTTCCTCCTTTGTTGCTTCAACAGTGTGCTGTTCATCTTCCTTGAATATGGTCTTCTCTATGAGCTCCTTTATTTTCTGGGGAGGATATGCGAGTTTTATAAGTTTTGTATGCCCTCTTATTCCTTTTCCTGATTCGTAGGAGATTATTATGCCTTGCATGTTTAGATCTGCTATGTATCTCCTGTAGAGCCTTGTGCTTTTTGCTTCTTTGTTTAACGAGCTTGCAATGGAATGATATCTGTTGTATATCTCCCCGCTAAGAACAAAAGAATCGTCGCCTTCATTAAGTTTTTTGTACCTGCTCCCGTTTATTGTCATTAAGGCTATGGCGTATACTATAAGCCGCTGATGCTCAGGCAGCGTGTTTATTATCTCGTAGGCAATCTCCTCCTCTGCCGATTTTGCAGCCTCGGATATTTCTTTTGTAGTTACATTCTGGAGGTTTCTTTCCTCCGAGAGCTCGCCTGCTTTCGTTATTATCTTAAGTGCAAGGCGTGCGTCTCCGCTCTCTTTAGCTGAAATTGCAGCAGTTAAACTTACGCATGCAGGGTCTACAACTCCTGCTTTGAAGCCTTTTTCTACCCTGTCTTTTATTATTGCTGAAAGTTCCTGCGAATTGTATGGAGGGAATGCAAGTTCCTTTTCATAAAGGGTAGAGAGGCTTCTTGGATCTAGATCTTCCTTGAATGAAACCCTGTTGGATATGCCTACCATTGTTATCCCTCCGGACTTCATATCGCTGTTTGCCCTGGATAGCGTGTATATGAGATCGTCCAGATCTTTTATCATATCTATTTCATCTAGAATTACTATTAGCATGCGGTTGTCTTCCTCTACCCAGTTTATTACCTTTTCATATATGTCTATGACTCCATAGCCTCGTTTTGCATACATTGGGATATGATCAGTAGCTATCTTGCTGAGCACCCTGTATCTTGAGTTGTATACCCTGCAGTTTATGTAGGATATCTCGGCTTTTATCATAGGAAGCTTTCTTATCTGTTCTATTATGTATTTCATGCATGAGGTCTTTCCCGTACCTGTTTTTCCGTAAATGAAGACATTTCTTCCCCTTTCGCCGCGCAGTGATGGCGTTATGGCGTTCTCTATTTCGGATATCTGTTTGTCTCTGAAGAGTAGATTATGAGGTATATAATGAGGGGAGAGAACCTCTCGGTTGGCAAATATAATTGATTCCTTGAATAAAGACTCGAATCCTTTTCCCAAGCTATCTACCAACTATCTTTTTTGCTATTTCGGAATATTCGTTTTTTATTTCTTTGTCTTCCTGTGCTGGAATCTTGCCCGAGTCGCTTAGCCTGCCGAATTTTGGATCTGAGCTTATGCTACCTAGGAAATCACATTGGAGTTTTTCGGCAACCTCCCTGCCTCCTGTGCCGCTCCCGTCAGACATGTTTTCAATAACCCCCAATATTGATACGTTCAGCCTTCTTGCCATGCCTCCGGATCTTATCGTGTTTACTGCAGATATGTGCTGTGGCGTTGTAACAAGGATGAAGCCGTCTAAGTCGAGAAGCTGGATTAGGGAGAGAGGAGCATCTGATGTGCCTGGAGGAAGATCTATTATAAGATAATCGAGGGTTCCCCATTCTGTATTTTCGAAGAATTCTGATATCATCTTGCCTATCATTGGGCCTCTCCATATTATTGGCGCTTTCAAGTCATCAACAAGCATAGCTGTTGATAGGATTTTTATTCCGTCTTTTTCAACAGGCATAAGCGGATACTCACCTGACAAGGTATCATTTATACCCAAGAATAGTGTGAGATTTGGGCAGTCCACATCCGCATCGAGAAGACCTACTTTGTAACCCATCTCTTTTAGCAAATATGCCAGATTGACTGAAGTTGTGGTCTTTCCAACGCCTCCTTTAGCGCTGTATATGCCTATTTTGTGCTTTATTCCTGATAGCTTTTCCCTGAGCCTCTTCTTCTGTTCTATCACTTTTAGGATTGACGGATGAGGCTTTGGAAGGCTATCTGGGTTTCTTTTTTCATCTTCCAATAAACCACGAATATATTTGCCATAAAAAGCATATAGTTATTTGTATTTCCATAATTTCAGTTGGTAGTAATCGGTTTCTTAAATATTTACAGCCAATTCTAGGATGTGGAAACCAAAATAATATACATAGGGAGTGATCATGCCGGCCTTAATCTGAAAAAAGCAGTTTCGTTGTTTCTTGAAAAGGAAGGTTATGAGATAAGGGATCTTGGGCCTTCTGTGCTTAACGCAGAAGACGATTATCCGGACTACGCAAAAGAGGTCTGTAGGGAGGTAGTATCCAGGAAAGGCAGGGGCATACTTATATGTGGTTCTGGACAGGGAATGGACAGGGCCGCAAATAAAATTCCGGGAATACGGGCTTCGGTCTGCTGGGATGAGAAGTCGGCGATTTCTGCGAAGAAAGATGGTAATATCAATGTACTATGCCTTGGAGAGAGAATGGTCAGCCCTGCTGCTGCCAGGAAGATAGTTAAAATATGGCTGGAAGTGCCATTTGAAGGAGAAGAAAGGCACCTTAGGAGAATTATGAAAAGTGAAAGGATAAATAAAAATAGATGAGATTATGATGGTTCTTGAAGGCCCTGCCGCAAATGGAATGGGAAAGAGCATTGCCGGAAGGCTTTCGTGTGATTTTGGAAAGATTGAACATAAGCTATTTCCTGATGGTGAGTCGTACATAAGGATGCCTCCGGTTATTGGCGATAGCTTTGCAGTGGTGCAGTCCACATATGCGCCTTCTGAAAAACACCTGGTAGAGCTATTATTCATGATAGATGCGCTAAGAGACATGAACAAAAAAGAAATAACTGCAGTTGTTCCGTATTTGGCATATTCCAGGCAGGATAGAAGATTTAGAGAAGGGGAGGCAATTAGCATAAATACGGTATTGCGACTTCTTGCTGATTCGGGCATTGGAAGGCTCATAACAGTAGAACCACACAGAAAAGAGCCGTTTTCTTCGTTTTCCGGAAAATACACGGTGATAGACCCTGTTGAAAAATTTGCAGAGGTTCTTTCTGAAAGGATTAAAAGTCCTTTTATAATAGCAACTGACGAAGGAGATATGGAAAGGGCGAAGAGGCTCGCTGACCTTATGGAATGCGATTATGATTTTATAGAGAAGGAGAGAGATCCGGATAGCAATCAGGTAAGTGCTGTTTCTTCCATAAACTCAGATCTTAGTGGAAAAGAAGCGGTGATATACGATGATGTCATAAGCACCGGGGGGACCATAGAGCTTGCAGCGAAGATTGCCATTTCTAATGGAGCGGCGAAAGCCGTAGCTGTTGCTTCACATCTTGTGATGGCAGGGAATGCTTATGAAAGGATGATCTCTGCCGGAATTTCTGAAATTTATGGAAGCAATACTGTGCCATTTAGCAGGTGTCATGTTATTGATGTCTCAGGATTGATTGCTGAGACATTGGTTTCAGAATAACGAAGATGGAATTGGAGGCAGGGGGGGCTTGTGGCTCTTCACATTTGTGACTATTTTAGAATATTTGGCCCTTTTTAACAGATATCTTTTGTTGGAGCTATATCGCATTTTTATCATCCGTCTCAGTGCATTTATCTCTCCTTTTCTTAAAAAGCGAAGGGGGCCTTTCGATTTCCTTTCTAATTCGGCGATTAGTTCGTCTATGGTCTTGTTCTCTTTTAAGGCTCTCGTTTCAAAGTAGTTGGCCTTTGTCTCCATTCTGGTAAGGAAATTATTCAGATATTTGGATAGGGATCTTGTGTCCCTTGCCTTTAGAGTCAAACCTGCAAGGTAGATGTTGGCAAAATCGCTTCCAAACCAGTGGGTATACCCTATACCCAAAGACTCTACAAGGGATAAATATGAAATAAGCTCTCTGTGGCTCATTTTTTTTGAGTTTGAAATTATATTTGGCATACATATAGCACCATAATCAAAGCTTTTTAGAAGTTCTTCCATTCTTGATGCGTGTTCGTTTAGGATCTGCGAGAATTTTTGGTCTGTTGACATTTTTTGCCATTCTTCACTGACTACCCTTCTTAGAGCCTTGCTTATAAAATCGTTGTTTGGGAATTTCAGTACTGTTTTTTCAGGTTCGTTTTTTATTGCCGCATCCATTTAATATCCCAATATCCACGTTTCATATGCCTACGAATGCCATTTTTTCTTTATTGTCCAGTTTAAAGAAGCCTGTGCGCTCCAATTGGACTGTCCCGCCTTCCTCTATTCCGCTTACATAACTTTCGATGAATCCCTTCGTCGAAAGCATGCTTTTTTCATTGAATATTTCATTCTCTAATAGATCCCCTATCTCAAGGAGGTTAGCCTCAAGATAGTTATCCTTGTTCACCCATGGAATTCTCGCGGCACTATCCGCAGTTTCTGAAAGATAGCTTGCTTCTATGTTATCTTTTTCAATACTGTGAATTTTTATGCCGAAGGCATCCTTGAGCTTTATGGTGTCGCCATTTCTAAGATTCAATGCGTCATATGAATTTATAAAGAATATGTCAGAGAGATTATACCTGCGGTGCTTTAAACTTTCGGAAGGATGCGCTTTCATTTCTATCTTTCTTTTGGAATCCGGTATTTCCGTTACGGTTATTTTTATAGGATCTTTGATAAAAAACAGCCTGGGGGATTTGTTATCAATTATCTTTCTATTTTCTGCAAGAAGCATTTCTATTCCTACTTTGCTGTCTGTCTTGCTCATTCCGAACCTTAAGACAAATTCCATTATTGCGCTGGGTTGTATTCCTCTTCTTCTCAAGCCAGCTATGGTAACAAGCCTTGGGTCGTCGAAACCCCAAAGTAGGTTCTTCTTGATAAGCTCCTTGAGCTTTCTTTTCGAGGTTATATTATTGTTTATTTCAAGTCTTGCAAAACTGTGTAGTCTCGGAAGCCTGAGCTCTAATCCGATGAGTATTTCATAATAAAGACGGTCTCTGAGTTCGTATTCTTTGCTTCGGAGAACATCCGTAACTCCCATTATGGAATCCATTATAGGAGTATTAAAATCATAGGTAGGCCATAGCCAGTATTTTGATCCTTGGCGATAATGAACGTTTTGCTTTACGCGGAATAGGGTCGGGTCCCTTAATGCAGTATTCTGATCTTTTATATTTCCCTTGTAGCGAAGTATTGAATGGGAGTTTTTATCGCTAAGCATTTTTTCCCATTCCGAGAGGTTCTCTTCAGGTGGCTTTTCTTTATGTGTGCAGTCTATTCCGTTGGTTCTCTTTTCTGAAATTTCTTCAGGTGGACAATCGCATACATAGGCCTTTCCTTTTTTTATCAGGGCGGAAGCAAACGAGTACATTTTTTCAATATTGTCGCTTGCGTAGTATTCGGTATCAAAACCGATGTTTAGCCATTCAAGGTCTTTTTTAAAAGATTCTACATATTCCTGGCTGTCTGTCTCGGGATTTGTATCATCGAAGTATAAATTTATATGCCCATTATATATTCTGGAAAATTCCTTTTCCATGAATACTGCTTTTGCATGGCCTATATGCATGTATCCGTTTGGAGCAGGCGGAAATCTAGTGACAAACGCTCCGTTTTCTGCACCTTCCAGAACCATTTTAGGCTTTGCTGTCTTTTCTATTTTTTCCTTTCTTTCCGAGGCGAATTCTTCGTTGTACTTTAGTGCTTCTGAATTTATCTCTTCTGGATTTAGTCTGTTTATTCTGGCAACCTCTACACTTATTTTTTTTGATAGTTCTTTTATTTCAGATCGCATTTCAGGGAACTCGGAAAGAACGCCATTTAGTACTGTCGATTCCCTTGCCTTCCCGTAATTCAAGGCGTTTTTTACTGCGGCTTTTACGATCTCTTCGCTTATTTCTTCATCGGATGCCATGTGTTCACTTTATTTTTGATGAGCTGAGGCTGTATATGGTCCCGTTGTTGGTTATCAATGCTGAAACCTTGACCTGTACTGTTTTTACTGCGTTGTTTGTTAGGTCTTCGGTTATTTGAGAATGGCGCTGACTTGGAAACAGCGGAATTGTGTATGTCTTTCCGGAGATGTAGAAGTTGAGGGCTGATGGAAGAAGTATTTCAGCAGGAGCTGAAAAGGAAATGCACGAAAGGGTGCTTGAATTAAAGTTTCTGTTTATAAAATTGAATAGCTCTGAAGTGTTCATTGTTCCAGCAAGTATTAGCGTTTGGTTCGGCAGGGAATAGAAGTTATATATGGAATTGTTGTTTTCAAGCTTGTTTAAAGTGTTCTGTAATTTTGTGTTTACTGCTGTTGTAAAAGAAGAATTGGAACAGGATATACTTAGGTTTAAGGTGTTGTTGTATCCTATAATCGAAGCGTTTGTAGTGGCGATCCCATATGTTGTAGGTGGGGGTGTTGATGAGGATGATGTTGGTGAGGAAGGAGTGACGCCTACAGAACCCGGTGAAAGATAAAATCCAGTAATGAAGAATAAAGCTACGAGTATTGCTGCTAGCACAGGAAGGATGCGCTTTATTCTTGATTTTAGGTCTGGTTTCTTTTCTGCGGTGTTTTTTTGTTGATTTTCCATTTGATGCACTTCATTGAATGCGTTATAACACATATTAATAGGATATTTGTTATTGTGACGTCCTCCCGCCCGTAAACGGTGTGGGCATAGATCCTGAATTTGTAGGCTCTTGCCAATTCAATGAAGTTTATATCGTTATTCATGTTTATACACTTTTCTGCGGTTCGCTCTCATCCTACCCTTGAAGAGTGTGGGATTTCAAGCTTACGGTGATGACTTTTGAATTTACTGGTCAAGACAGGCATAACTTGCTTTGTTATATCTGCCCGAGGTACTTTGTACTATTATATTATATGTTTTGGTGCATATGTATTAAAATAAAATTATAAGTGATAGCATGGCTTTTAAGGATAATGACTTCCTAAAAATAGATTACAGTTTGTGGAGAGTTGCAGACAATCAGCTAGTCAGAACTACAGAAAAGAAACTTGCGGAGGGGAATGGGATATTTAGAGAGGATATTAGATACACGCCACAGCTTGTTGTGATAAGTAGAGATAATGCAATAAAGGCGCTTTGGGAAGCTTTGAAGACAATGGATGTTGGAGAAAGCAAAACATTAGATCTTGAGCCTAAAGATGCTTTCGGAGAGAGAAATCAAAGCCTCGTAAGAATGATGCCAATAGCCGACTTCAGAAAGAGAGATATTGACCCAGTTCCAGGGATGCAGATAGACATAGATGGAGTTATTGCTACTGTGAAAAGCGTCAACTCCGGAAGAGTCATGGTAGATGCAAACAACCCTCTGGCAGGAGAAAAGGTGCGTTATGAGATAAAGGTTGTCTCGCAGTTGGTCAAGCCTGAAGAGAAGGTTAGGGCAGTGGCGGAGATGTATGCTCTTGAGCCTCATGCCGTGAGTGTCAATCAGGCCGAAGCCCGTGTTGTTTTTGATAGCAAGACAAAGATGGATGCCGATTACTTCTTGAATAAGACATATTTCGTAGGTACTGTTTTTGAATACCTCGACGAGATGAAGAAGGTAATTGTAGAGGAAGAGCATCTTAAAGAGAGGCCTGCCGCTGTGGAAGAACACCATCATTCTTGACTTGAATCCGGCTTTGGATGCAGGTTTTTGGTAGGCTTTGGGAATCAGGGTTGGATCCAGTCTATTTCATAATATTCGGCTTTGCTGTCTTTTAGTTTTATCTGCTTGATTTTATAGTAGGTTACTGCCGTTTCCCGATCGGCTATTGCAATAACTAGTTCTATTTTTAGGCGCTTGGCTTCCTTTATTGCACTTGCAAGTTCTGCGCCTCCTATAAATTCTTCTTCGCCGAAGGAGAGCATGGCATATCTTGGAGGATTGTCGTTTGGATTTTCTGAATCTCCAGATCTTCGATGGTAAAGTATGAAGTCTATTTCTGTCTTTCTGCTGTTTTTTTTGCCAGGAACTGCTAGGATAAACGTCTTCCTTACTGAATGGGCTACCCTTATTGCCCTCGCCCATTCAGATATTAGTAGGCGCGAGTTTCTTGGAAATACATGTACCACATGCCTTGAGTGCGCCCACTCCCCATTTTCTGCCTTGAATGGCTTTGCTCCTGGGAAATATATCCTAAAGTGTGTTCCAAACTTGAAGCCCGTCTTTACCACATAGCCATTCTTCCTCCAGTCTTTGTATACAGAATATAATAGACCAAATTGGCCATGTCTGCTTTTTAGTTCTCCTATTAGCCTCTTTTTGTTTATATTGGTAAGTCTAAGCTGCCCGTTTTCAATTAAGAACAGTGTTTCATATACGTCAAGCTTGTTTAGGTTTCCTCTGTCTGAGGCTTTGTAGGAACCGTATTGTCCGAACCAGAATGACTCGTAGATCTCTTTTGCCTTTTCTGTGCGGTTTATGACAGTCACAAGATCGGTAATAAAGAAGGTCCCTGAAAAGTGGTACCCGTGGAGGGAGAGTTTTTTTGAAGGATACTCCTTTATAGGATTGGAATGGGGCCTTTTGTGCTTGGTCTCCGGTGTCTTTATTATAAGCCCCCTGTCTCTCCAGTCTTTATAAGTAAGGTATTTCGCCATGAACTTCTTTTCTTTCCAGAATTTTCCGGCAATCTCGTTGAATGATAATTTTGAACCTTTGTAATATATCTCCGCATTTCTCACATCTGCAAGATATAACGCTTCGAATATTGAGAGCTGTGTAGGATTTCCTTTCTTAGGTTTTCCTAGAAATCCTCTTTCCAGTATATCTTTTGTAGATTGGTCTTCTGCGGTTATTTTTTTCCTTGAATGGTAATTTAGGACTATCATCTAAACGTCTGTATTGGTTTTTTCTTGCTTTTATATTTATTGTGTGCAGGCCTGTTTGTCTGTTTTGAGATAAAGTGTTTTTTAAATAGGCATGTGGTGTATGCCTGCTGCCTTGAATCAGATAGGAGATCGGATAGGTTGACTATCATAAATATAAATAATGTTTTTCCATATCTCCTTGTGCTTCTGCAATGGCAAGTAATAAAGAGGGCAAAAACCTCGATATCAGAAAAAACTCCGATTATGTCTTGAGGCTTAGGAAGGCAAGAAGAATAGTAGGCTTAGTTATGGGAGTGAGCCTCAGCATTTTTATAATAATAGCGGCGCTCGCAGTGCTGAATGAGGGTGTCATCAACTTCCTACACATAATATACTCAATAAACCTCTATTATTATGGCGCTGCGTGTCTGTTTTGAGATAAAGTGTTTTTTAAATAGGCATGTGGTGTATGCCTGCTGCCTTGAATCAGATAGGAGATCGGATAGGTTGACTATCATAAATATAAATAATGTTTTTCCATATCTCCTTGTGCTTCTGCAATGGCAAGTAATAAAGAGGGCAAAAACCTCGATATCAGAAAAAACTCCGATTATGTCTTGAGGCTTAGGAAGGCAAGAAGAATAGTAGGCTTAGTTATGGGAGTGAGCCTCAGCATTTTTATAATAATAGCGGCGCTCGCAGTGCTGAATGAGGGTGTCATCAACTTCCTACACATAATATACTCAATAAACCTCTATTATTATGGCGCTGCGTTTGTTGTCTTGTTTGCAGGTTATCTTCTACGTTTTCCTAAATGGGAAAGATATCTGAAATCTCTTAAAATCAAGATAAGAAGATGGGATAATTTCATAATATACCTTTCAATGTATTCGATGGACATAACCCCGGGAAGATGGGGAAGGGGAGTGGTTTCTTATACAATAAACAGGCTTACTGGGAGCAGGTTTGCAGTTACATTCCCCGCGGTAGTCGCAGACATATTTACAGATTTTGTGGGCTTCGGGGCCGTTGCGATATTTTTTGCTTTTTTTGTGCATAGATATTTTGTGCTCTCTGTTGTGATAACAGGCATACTTCTCCTTCCTTTCCTCTTTTTGTATTACAAACGGCCATTCGACTATATGAGGAAGAAGCTTTCGAGATTTCGTTTTCTCAGAAGTTTCTGGAATGTCGGGGAACTCTATTTTAAGGAGAATAATAAACTAGGAAAGTTTGACTATCTGTATTCAATGATATTTACCATACCCTCGGTGATCCTGAACGGTATTGCTCTCTTTTTTGTCATACTTGCTTTTGGCATACACCTTCAGATTGGGGAACTTCCTGTTGTAATATTCATATTCTCCTCTTCGCTTCTCTTCGGCATAATAACCGGAGCCCCGGCTACGCTTGGGGTCACTGACGCCCTTCTTATAGGATATCTTGTATTTTTCTTTCCAAACTTGGGAATTACCTTCGGGGTCGCAGCGGCTATAACAATATTCTTCAGAATAGTAAGTGTCTGGTTTGTACAAGGCTTCGGTTCTGCTGCGCTTTTTTACAGCATGAGGCATTGGAAATTACCTAAAGCTCAAAGTTCATGACCAAGGCTTTCTCGGCGAAATTCATATCCGCGGGTATTATCAGGGCAGTTCTTTTGGAAGCTAGACGTTTTTCGAGACGTTGCAGTTTCAGATTTTCTGTTTCGGTATAGATGATGTTTTGGCTCTCTGTACCTATTTCACAGAGAATTATTATCTTTCTATTCCCTATAACTGTTGCGCCACGCTTCTCTTCTGCTTTTTTGATAAGGAGTATTGCATCAGCGTATGACATAGTCATGCCTGCGGAGGCGTCTACGTCAAGAAGCACAAGGGTGTGCTGGTTGTTTTCAAGGTTTCTTTTTATCACATCGATAAATGAGACCGGTTTGTATTTGGAGCTCCAGAAGGGGACTGTTGTTGTTGGCCCGAACCGATATATGTCGAGTCCGCTCTCCCCGATGCCCGCAGTAAAGATAGAGGAGGAATGAATTGTCTGGGTTTCGGCCCCTAGCTTTCTTGCTGCCTCTATTATTATGTGGTGGGTTGTAGCTATAAGCGGGTCTCCGGGAACGAGGATGGCAAGGTTCGAATCCTTTGCAGGTTCTACTGTAATAGCAACATTGTCTTCCAGGCCTTTCCTGTCTATGGCGGTTATCTCCTTTCCTGATTCCTTTTCTAGAAAATCAAGATACCCGGATGGGAGAGGAAGAGTATAGCTCTCCATTAGTACAATGTTTGCGTCCCTTATGGCTTGGATGCCTTTGTAGGAGATATCCCCTATGTCTAAGCCAAGACCTATTATCGAAAGCATGTTTATTGCCTTTTGAGTTTTAAAGAAATTGGAAGGAAATGAGAGAATTCAGTCCCTTATTCCTCCTGCGGTTATCTTTATTACAACTTCGCCTTCTGGCATGTTTGGTGAATCTACAAGCCTTATTATCCTTTTGTCCTCTTTGCTCTTTCGCATGTATAGCCTGGTGGTTGCTGCGTGTGCTACTATATTTCCACCTACAGGCGTGGTCGGGTCCCCAAAAAGAATGCCTGGATTGTCCATAACCTGGTTTGTTATGTATACTGCCAGGTTGTGGTTGTCCGCAAGCTGTTGTAGTCTATGGATGTGGCTGTTTAGCTTCTGTTGCCGCTCACCCAAGGCTCCACGGCCCGGATATTCGGATCTGAAGAGAGACATTAGAGAATCTACTACTATTAGTTTTATGTTATGCTCTTTTATGAGCTTGTCTGCCTTTTCTATTGAAAGTATTTGTTGTTCTGTTGTTGTTGCCCTCACAACAAAGATATTTGCGAGCACCTCTTTGGGATCCATTGAAGATGCGCTGGCTATCGCTTCTATTCTCTCCGGTCTGAATGTGCCTTCTGTGTCTATGAATAAGACTCCTCCACCAAGGCCGCCGCTTTCTACAGGAAGCTGGGCATTTACAGTAAGCTGGAATCCCAGCTGGGTCTTGCCGGAAGCGAATTTTCCATAGGCCTCGGTTATGCCTTTGGCTTCAACTCCGCCGCCCAAGAGCTCGTTGAGCTCCTTGCAGTTGGTGGTTATCCTCCCTATGGTTTTCCTTTCATCATATAATGCTGAGCCCGTGCTGAATTCTAGGGTTGTGGCCTGCTTTGCTGCATCTACCGCTTTTTTAGCAGCTTCTACACTCATGCCTACAAGTTCTGAGAGCTCATGCGGCGAAGCCACCCCTATTTTATCAAGGGTATCGTAGCCTGAGCTGCGAAGTTTCTCTGCTATTGTTGGCCCTACTCCTGGAAGGTCTTCGATTTCCTTTATGCTCTTTTCCTTGGCCATGAAATCACAATAGATGGTATTTATTATGTACCGAAAGTATAAATAAGGAATCAGTTATCATGTTTAAAAACAGGAAGAGGCCAGTACCACTTCGTGTACTGGCAAGGCGACCAGTTATACTCTTCCTCTGTAGAATTCGTAATATAATTAAGTAATACCAGGTTTATATAGCTTTTGGAATGTAAATTTGAATTTTAGTGATCTCATGAAAACCCTTCTCACGCTTGATATGTTTGGGTTTTTTATTGCGTTGGTTATGGGTCTTCTTATCTTTGTTTTTGGAGGTGCCGTAGGTATCTGGTTTCTGCTCGTAATATTTTTGTTTTTGATTGTTTCCGCGCTTGTTACAAGGTTTAAGAAAAAGAGGAAGATAGCCATGAAGACATACGAACATTCACGCAACTGGAGAAATGTCCTTGCAAATGGTATGGTCCCTTTGATTATATCCTTTCTTTATTTCTTAAACGAGCATATGAGCTTCGTGGGGGCTGAGATGCTTGTGGTAGCTTATGTTGCAAGCGTAGCCGCAATAACTGCTGATAAATTTTCTAGCGAGGTGGGCATACTGGACAATCGGGTTTTTGATATCCTCACGCTGAAGAGGATCAGGCCGGGCAAATCTGGGGGCGTTTCGTTGCTGGGTCTTGCTGCCGGTGCGCTGGGATCTTTTATAATAAGCGTTGTGCTTTTTTCCTTCAGTAAGGGCATTTTGCTACTATCCATAGTCTTGGTGGCAGGGCTTGTGGGAGACATAGGCGATTCTGTACTAGGATATTTTGAAGAGAGAGGCTTTGGAAATAAATATACCTCTAATTTTGTATGTGCGGCCGTTGGTGCAGCAGTAGGAATTGCCTTGGTTTCTCTTATTCTTTGAGCCTCGCTTTCTCTTTATCTTATATAGGTAAACATGTCGTTTGATGGCTTGCCTCCTGGCTGGCCTTCTTGTGAGGATTTTGAAATGTTTTCTATATCGCCGATTATTTTTTCTGTCTCTGCCTTTATCTTTTCAAGGTTTTCAAGGTTTATATCTATGTTTATTATCTTTTTTACTACTTCCAGCACTGCCTTTGCCGCGTTTGCGTCTATTTCCAGCATGCTTGATTCTCCCATTATGCATGCCGATTCAATCTCGTACTTTTTTGACATGGCTGGGATGAGGCCTGCCGAACCCCATATGGTACCACCCACTTCGCCAAAGGAGACACCCTGTTTTGAGAGGCTCTGGATCAGGGCTTTGCTGTTTGATACTCCGAAGACTCTGGGTTTTTGGACGTATTGTGCGCCCATGCTGTACCCTCCTATCGTATATGCCGTCTTTCCTCCCAAGGACTTGAAGAATTTTATTATTTTTTCGTTTACGGAATATTGTCCTCTTGGAGAGGTCGCCTGAACATCTCCCAGAAGGAGTATTATGCTTCTTCCGCTCTTGTTTTTGAAATGGTAGAATCTGTTGCTAACCATTCTCACGCCGCCTTTTCTGCCCATTATTACATGGTGTGGAAAGAATGGAGAGTATAGTGTTGCGACCTTTGTAGCGTCTGTTTCGTTCCGAATGTGCTCTCCTACAAGGCTGCCTACGTTTCCGATTCCGGGAAGGCCTACAACGAGGATCGGGTTTTTGAATTTGAGATTCTTTTTATAATATATTGTTGTTTTGTTCATTTAGTCATGCCTTGTCGCTTTTTATGGTGTAGGAAAGGTTTTTCTGTTTCTCCAGCAGGCGCTGCGCTTCTTTTATTCTGCTTTCGGCTTTCGGGTAGTCGCTGTCCTCCGAGGTAAGCCTATACCTGGGAGCTCCGAGGTAGAGAACCCCTACCCCTTTGTTCTTTATTTCTTCGAGTGTTTTTTTTATCTGGGTTATCCCTGTTTTTTCGTCAACAGATCTGAGCTCTATAGTGTATGAAACTTCGTAGCGTTTTGGTTTGATGTTTTTGCTTACTATTTCGGCGAGAGCGGTCTCGAGTGGCTTGTTCTTTATTACCGAAGACACGTCTCGCTTGTCTATGAACATTTGGATGATTTCGGTATAGGTGTTTACTTTTGAAGAGAGTTCCTTTATTATCTCTGCTTTTTTTGGGTTAAGTTTTGTGGCTATTATTGCCTGTTCGAAAAGCTTTTCGTATCTTTTTTCTAGATTGTATTCGTTCAATTTGTCGTTCTTTTCTTTTGTAGTTACTTTTTTGAAGGAGATATCCACGGCTCTTTTGTTCCTGTCTATTGTTATTACGCGTCCTACCTCTTTCTGGCCTTCTTTTATGAATTCGTGGATGTTTTTTATCCACCCGGAAGCTATCTCGGATATTGGAAGATATGCGTCTATGTCATATTCTAAGAGCTGACAGTAGGCCCCGTGTGGCATTATTTTGCTTATTTTTACTAAAACAAGCTCTCTTTCGTCTGGGAGTTCTTTTTTAATAAGCATTTTATCTTGCTTTTATTTCTATTTTCTTTTTTGTTCTTCCTCCAAAAACCCTTTCTACTGATTTTTTACATTTTGAGCATTCTAAGACAACTTTCTGCCTCTTGCCTAGCTTTTTAGGATGGATTTTAGGTTCTATGCTGCCGACATAGCCTTTTATTACCCTGTTGTGCCTTCTTGTGGCTTTGCCCAGGCCCCGCTGCTTGCCTTTAGATGCTATTTTTGCAGTATGGAGCGTGTGCTCGTTGCAGTATGGACAGTAGATGTTGATTTCTCTTCTTATTTTCATACAATCACTTTTTCTCCTAGTTTGTTCTCTATTAAGAATTCTGTTTCTTTTTCACTTTCCGGGCTTATTATACTGTCTTTTACAAAAGGCCCTATCTTTTTGCCCTCCGGTGTTATCAGTTCGGGCATATCGGATGTTATTTTTATCTTTGTCTTTTTATTTCCGGCTTTCTCTTCTTTAATTATATTGTTTATACGTATATATAACCTTTCTTCTTCTTCGGGTATCTGTGCGGGGAGGTTCCTGCCATAGGCGATGTATGTGAGTATTTTCTGCAGGCGTTTTGCTTTTAGAGATTCTATAAGCCTGTCGTGGTTTTCCTTCTGTTTTCCGGCAGTTCCTGTTTCGGATTCTTCAGTTTCGATCTGGTTTTTACTATAGAAGTCTCTGCCAAGGGGAAGGAGTTCCCCTGTTCTGCGCTCTCTTTCTAATACTGCAAATATTTCCTCAGTTGAAACAGAATCACCCAACATACCATATACCCTGTATTTCCACTATTATTTAACAGGATCTTTTCTCAAATATAACTCTGTTATCAGAATATACTAATTACATATTATATAAAAAGAAAACAAATAGTGGAAATGTGGGGTCCAGGTTGTCTTTTTTAATAATATTTTAATATAGTGAAATAGTCTCTTGACAATGTAGGTCTGTATAGCGGGGAGTGGATTTGAACCACCGTTCTCTGGGTTATGAGCCCAGCGGGCACTCCGAGCTACCCTACCCCGCTACTGATTCAGTTTTAGGTTTTTATAAGTTCTTCTGCTGCTTTTCTTGTTATTGCTTCTAAATTCTTACCACAGTTGCATTTAAAACTCTTCTCATATGCAATATCAAAAGGATAGACTAGGCTCTGTTGTTTAGAACAAACAACACAGACAAAAAAATCATTACAGCCTTCCGGAAGAGGACTACCCCTGCTTTCTGTTTTCTTGTTCAGCGTCTTATAAAAATCTGAGAAGGCCACATAATCGACATGCCACTCGAAGGTAAGCCATCCTGTGTTGTCTCTCTTAACATCATACCTTACAATTCCATGCCTATTTAGTAGATTTAACGACCTTCTAACCTCATTTAACTTAATTTCCGCCTTTTCTGCGAGGGCTTCGTCCTTCTGAGGTCCCTCCAAAAGCCTTTTAAGAAGGCCATTCGCCTGGCTCCCTATATTTTTAGATATATAATCTACAAAAACCTCATCGCACATGGCGTTTTCTACAATTGAAAGTATCTCTTGAGGAGGCATCTTGAATTCGCTGGCCTTTCCTCCCGCCTGATCACTACCACGCTTTTCTTTATGTGATATATGAACTGATTTCGCTATTCTCGAAGCGCTCTCCGTTGTCTTTGTTTTTATGGGTTTTTTAATTTCGAGAGCCTTCTTCTTTCCCGCGCTAGTTTTTCCTGACGGTAATTTCTTGCCTTTTTTCCCCTTTAACTCTATTTTTTTAGACATATTTATCGACCCAGAACAAAACGCAAACAGAGAAAACCTGTTTATAAACATATATTATGTTATTTAGGTATATATACCTTATCCAAAACGCGTCCCTATAGTTAAGTCTATCAGCGTGAACACCAAACACCATACGCCTGTCGTTGGGTGCACGCCACACCCCGCAGTTTTCTTGGTGTTTGGAATGTTCTATAACACCACACCGCAGGGCAGCCAACCACAAGGAATTCCAAACCCACAAAACATGCGAAAAAGATATATCCATAAGCAACGTAGCATTCTATGTTGGTATGTCAATAAAATACTGGGAATTCGAAGACGCTCCCCTCAGGGAAAAGCTAAAAAACCCAAGCGTCAAGGAGATAGCCAAAATATATTTTGACAACGAAACGAAGGCATACCGCTTTGCCCTAGCTCTTGACTCGGTAAAACACGCGAAAGAACTCAGGCTAAAGGACTGTTCCACCCAGCTTCCCATTCCAACCTGGAAGCGTTATCTCGATTATGGGGTATCTGTGGGTCTTTTAAAACACGAAAATAACACATACAGTTTTACAGACAGATACTCCCGTCCTCTAAAGAACATATCTACCTATATAAAAGCCTGGGTAGAAACGGACACCAACGAGGACCTTAATATAATATTTGCAAACGCTAAAACTGAAAAACAGAAACCAAGAACAAGCAAAAAAACAGACGGACAAGCACAAAACGCAAATAGCGAAAGCACGGAACAAAACAGGCAGGCATAACGGTTATTAATAATTATCCTGCCAAACTCTAATATCGAAACAGTGATCTTCTGGGACTAAGTGAAGCTGAACTCATAGAAAAAGAACTTACAATAAGGAACCTAAGGCTCAGCCGTGAAGCGGTAGAAACCCGAAGGTCAGCAGTACGATGGCTCGCACTCTCTCTAGGGATCATAAACTCCGGCGAATCAAGAATGGGATCTCTTGCGGTCTTGGACTCCATGGTATACTTCCAGTTTATCAGGAAACAAGATCCCACAGTAAAAGAGATGTCAGAATATATAGGCAAAAACTGGAAGCCGATAAATGAGAAAACACTTAGATATCATCTCTTACGCATGAAAAAAATGGGCTTTCTTGAAAACGGGGAAGGAAAATTCAGTTTCAAACATCCAGCAGCCGGAGACCGGTTTGATGCATATAACTGGTCTTCCAGTATTTTTGATTCGTTTTACAAGGAAGTATCCGCAAAAATAGGGGAAGTTGTGAAAGAGATAAAAAACAAGAACGCAGTGATATGAATCTGTATGGTGCCACAATGAAAAAAGAAATATACTACTGGATTGTACTTATTGTAATAATATTGGGAACAGCATTCTACGTTAGATTAAACTATAACCCCAAAACATCAGTATCGCTAAACTTCTCCTCCTCAGCTTCCAATACCACCATATACCAATACCAACAAGCCACGTTGGAACTACAAGTACTTAACAACGGCCCCACAGTGAAAGGACTAACTGTAGGCCTATCGCTAAACGGAAATCTAACTGACATATATAACGTATCTTTGCCTACCGGAAAAGGAACAATGATAAAAATAACACACACGTTCGGAACCCCCGGCATATACAATTTTACTGCAGAAACAGACCCTACAAAACTATACAACAACATAAACCAAGCATCAACCAGCATTACTGTCTCTGTTCTTCCTCCAGAAAAAGCAGAGCCTCAGACGCTGCTTCCCGCAAACCAGACTGACTTCTACGCCTCAAACATGACAATTTTAGGCTATGGTATCTCTTCGTATCTAAATAAAAACTACAGCGTAAGCCAGACAAAACTTTCCAATATCCTTCCAGTCAATATATTCATGGATCGTCTATTCACAATCGGCGGAAGCTATATAGAAAACATATCAACAGCAAGCGCGGAGTATAATAACGGGAGAGGCCTCTCCCTGTGGTTCGACGGATATCTTAAACCTTCAATAATCGGAGTATCAGCCCAAGCCGAAAATCTGACAGTTTCCAACCAGACAATAGGAACCCAACCTATCTCTCTGATAAGGGTTTCGCCAAACGTGACAACATGCAGCTGGTATTCTTCCGGATGGATAAAGACCTTCTCCTGGGAAGGAAACTCAACCTGCGCCGAAATCCTGAAAGAGAATCCTACAGGAATTTCAGAAAACAACACACTTAAAAAACTTCTTACCTTCCAAAACAACACCATTTCCCTTGAAAACTTCTACGAAAAAAACAACACAAGTTCCAGATATGGAAATCTTATAGTCACAGGAAAAGACGCCCTTGCATATTATACTCTCTGGGACAATTATACTGAAAACCACACCTGCTATGGTCTCACAGACACTTTCAATTCAAGCTCCTTCTGCAGTGTCTACATGCTGCAAAATTCAGGCAGCTTGGGAAACGTCTCCCTCATACGCACAACGGAATATCTAGGCAAATACAACATAAGCGTATTTTCAATAACAAACTCTTCAACAAACCCATTCAACCAGGTAAGCAACAACATAGGCATGATACAAAACCTAAAACTACAAGGAGACTCAATAAACTTCACTTCAGGCCTTTCAAATACATGTGATTTCACAGGAGTAGTTTCGTGCGGCACACCGACATTCGCCAACAGCTCAATATCACTGAACCTAACAAACATCGCAAATCAGACAATCAGGCTAAATTCAATCGGTTGTTTCATGTCAGGAATAGGCCCAGGATCGCTTATCAACAAGACACTTGCAGCAGGAGCATCTACACAAATAACAACAGAGTGCTACAACAACAGCAAGACCATAAATGCCATACCACTAAACCTGCAGCTCAGGATTCTATTAAACTATACTGAAAATAACGTTTCAGATACGATGCAGGGAGGCGCACTCATAACAATATGAAGGTCTTCACGTATTTCACCAAAACAAAACATAAGAACTCAAGCCTTAATAAACGCCCCCAGATTTTCCAAACAGAACAAATGTGGTCTATTCATGCCAGACATATACCAATTATTCCTTGGAAAATTCACTACGTTTACAGAAATACAGAAGCTAGCAATTCCAATAATAAAAGAAGGGAAGAACTGCATAATATCTGCCCCTACAGGCAACGGAAAAACCGAAGCCGCGCTTCTTCCCATCCTTGAAAACTTAGGGAACAGGAGAGAAGACCCAGGTATACGTGCAATATATGTTACACCGCTCAGAGCATTGAACAGAGACCTTGAGAAAAGACTAGTCTGGTTATGCGGAGAGATGGGAATAACCATGGCATCAAGGCATGGAGACACCCCAACATCAGAACGGTCAAAACAAGCTTCGTCTCCTCCAAGCCTTATGATAACCACACCAGAAACATTACAAAATCTTTTTTTCTCGCCCAGGCTGCGATCATCACTAAAGAACATAAAGACGGTTATAATAGATGAGATGCATGAACTATACTACAACAAACGCGGAGCGCAGCTGGCTGTTGCATTAGAACGCATAGAAGAAATTTCAGGACCATTCCAACGCATAGGAATAAGTGCAACAATAGGGGATCCTGGAAAGGTATCCTCTTTCCTTTTCGGAAAGCGACAATTCGAAATAATAAAAGTCAAGACACCAAAAAAACTCTCCATCAGAATAGAAATGCCTGGAATTCCACAGCGCCCCCATCCGGAATTTGTACAGGCATTCTCATTAGATGACAAATCACTTGCCAGGATTGAGAGAATCTCAGACCTGATAAAGACATCAGGAGCCTCAATAGTCTTTGCGAATACGCGACAGGCAGTGGAATCTCTCGGCAGCAAGCTAATATACCTGAACAGGCTGGAAGGCACCAATTCGATAGGAATACATCACAGTTCTCTCGACAAGCAGGAACGAATTGAAATAGAAAACACATTCAAGGAAGGCAAATTAAACGCAATAATAGCAACGAGCTCACTAGAATTGGGGATAGATATAGGCCGTGTAGATCATGTAATACAATACGGTTCGCCAAAACAACCTGACAGGCTAATACAGAGAATGGGCAGGGGAGGACACCGGGAAGGAGAAACATCAAAAGGACACATAATTGTATCCAGTATCCTGGAGGCAGCAGAATCGGCTTCAGTCACGATTGCTGCAGAATCAGGAATCTTAGAGAACAAAAACATAGAAGTCTGCCCATACGATGTAATGATAAACCAGATAACCGCGATGGTGCTGGAGCATGGGAAGATAAAAACAGAAGACATCAAGCGAATACTTTTAAGGACATCAAACTTTTCCGATCTAAAAGATCAAAAATTCGAAGAAGCGCTGAAACTCGGAGAAGAACTCGGCCTGTTCAATTCAAAGGAGGGAGTGCTCTCGGTCTCATCAAGAACAAGAAAATATTTTTACGGCAACATAAGCGTAATTCCTGACTCACCGCGATTTTTTGTAAGAGAAGCCATAAAAAACCGCATAATTTCTACACTGGATGAAAAATTCGTACACAGCTATCTTGACCTAAACAGCACTTTTATAACAAAAGGAACTCCGTGGAAGGTTATAAACATAGAAGAAAATACGATCTTTGTAGAACAGTCACAGGATCTCGAATCGGCAATTCCTGACTGGGAGGGGGAGGACATTCCCGTTTCACAGGAGATAGCAAGAAAAACCATGGGCATTCTCAACGACCCTTCCGAAATTTCAAACAAACTGGACAAGAACACATTCAAGGATCTCCGTGACTTTTCAGAAAGACACAGAAAAGATTTCCTATACGAAGAAGAAAACATAACAATAGAAGAGCTTGAAGATTATGTCATCATATACCTTCCTTTAGGAAAACTCGCCAACGAGTACCTTGCCAGAACAATATCTGGTCTAGTAGCAGCATCAGTACACGACAGAGCCTATGTAAAATCTACACCGTATGTGATACTCATAGATTGCAGGCAACTTATGAAAATCCCAAACATGCAGAAAGTATTCAACACACTAATTAACATCGATTCGGAAACCATGAAATCATTCATAGAAAAATCGGAACTTTTCAGATACAAATTCATACAAATTGCAAAACTTTCCGGAATCATAGACAAAAAAGCGGCAATAACAAAGAATGTAGCCAACAGGATTTCCGAATTCTACAAAGACACTCTAATATACGAAGAAACAATGAGAGACCTTGAGAAAAATTACCTGGATTCGCATACTGTAGGAATTTTTCTAGAAAAAATCCGAAAAGGCAAGATAACATTTAAGACAAGAACATCAGAATCCCCTCTTACAAGAGAGATACTCTCACAGGCGCTGAATTACAGGGAATTCCTATCTGCCATCACTCCTGGCACAGAGGAAATAAAAGCCTTCGAAGAAAAATTCAAGGCAAAAGAGGTAGTAATGTTATGTACTTTCTGTTCACTCCAATTCAGCCACAAGATAGACCTTTCAAATAATACAAAACTAAAATGCAAGAGATGCGGAAGCCCCATGCTCTCCATATATGAAGAAGCATATGATGCGGTGTTGAAGAAAAAACAAGAAGGCAAAAAACTTTCATCGGCAGAACGCCAGGCATATTCTAACGCGATTGCTGAAACCGGCATGATAAGCGCATATGGCGACAGGGCCATCGTGGCTCTTCTGACATATGGTGTGGGCACAGTAACAGCTTCAAGGTTACTCAGAATGATAAGGCCAGACAAAGACAAATTCATAAAAGACCTTATAGAAGCCCAGAAGACCTTCATAAAGAACAGCAAATTCTGGAAAACTACCGGAAAATAAGATAAGAAAATATCAACCGCTTACCCCTTCTGAGTTGTCTATATGTTCATCATGTTCAGATTGGCTGGATCCATCCTCAGAACGCAGTTCATCAAAGAGCATCGCGTCAGACACTACTGCTCCTTCTGACATTCTCATAAGCCTCACTCCACTTGCGCTTCTGCCTGTGATCCTTATGGACGATATGGGTATGGTTATGCTCTTTCCTTTGGTGTTTATGAGCGCCAGGTGTTTCTCTCCTCTAAGGAACATGCATCTGGAAACGCTCCCGGTTTTTGAGTTTATTTTCATATTTCTTACTCCCTTCCCTCCTCTCGATTGAAGCCTATACTCTTCTACCGGTGTTATCTTCCCGAAACCGTTAATTGTTATTGCAAGTATGCTGCCTTCCTCATTAGCAGGAAGTATATTTACCGGTTCATCATTAACCATCCTGATTCCACGTACTCCCATTGACATCCTCCCTGTAAACCTTAACGATTCCTGATCGAATTTTATCGCCTTGCCATTTTTAGTAACTATTATCAGGTATTTTTCATTTTGATATACTACAGCATCTGCTATCTCGTCTCCTTCTCCGAGAGTAAGTGCTCTTATTCCAGAAGACCTTGGATGGGAAAAGAGCTCTCCACGCATCTTCTTGACCATCCCTTTCTTGGTGAGGAAGACGATCTTAGAATCTGAAAACTGTTTTATGTTAAGAAGCCCTACTATCTTCTCATTCTCCAGGTTTAGCAGGTTAACTATTGCCCTCCCTTCCGAATATCTGCTGCTCTCAGGTATCAGATAGGCTTTAAGCCAATATACCCTTCCGGTGTTGGATATACATACTACGTAATCCTTGTTATTGCAGTTAATCATCTGCCTTACGCTGTCCCCTTCCTTCAGATTTATGGATATCATGCCTTTTCCTCCACGGGACTGTTCTTTGTAGTTTCCGGCAGGCATTCTCTTTACATAACCTTCATTAGTAAGTATCACTGTGACTTTGTCATCCCTTATCATGTCTTCGTCAGTCATCTCAGCGCCGCCTTCTGAAAATACTATCTCTGTCTTACGCGGCTTTCCATATTTCTTCTTAAGTTCTCTCATATCTTCTTCAATTATCTCATCTATCTTGCTCTTGTCGTTTATTATCTCACTATGGTACCTTATCCTGGATTCAAGCTCATCCTTGTCTTTGCGAAGTGATTCGTCTTCAAGCCTGGTAAGTCTGCTAAGCCTCATCTCAAGAATAGCTTCAGCCTGTTTCTCTGAAAGCCCGAATTTTGATACAATGCGCAGCTTAGCCTCCTTCGCCTCGGAGCTTTCCCTTATTGTTTCTATTATGCTGTCAATATTCTGTATGGCCTTAATAAGTCCCTCTGTTATGTGCAGTTTATCCTGTGCAACCCCAAGCTCAAATTTGCTCCTCCTGAGGATTACCTCTTCCCGATATTCTATATAAACATCAATCAGCTGAAGTATGTTAAGGCTCTTCAGGCTCTTCCCGACTATAGCAAGATTGATTATAGGAAAAGTCACCTCCATCTGTGTATGCCTGTAAATCTGATTGAGCACCTGTTCGGGATCTTCTCCCTGCTTAAGCTCGACCACCACGCTTATTCCCTTTCTGTCGCTCTCATCTCGGATGTCTCTTATTCCAGTAAGCCTCTTTTCCCTTGTAAGCGCAGCTATGTTCTGTATGAGTTGAGATTTGTTGACATTGTATGGTATCTGTGTTATTGTTATGCGTCCTCTTTCCCTGTCTATCTCCGCCTTTCCCTTTATCCTTAACTGGCCTCTTCCATGTATATAGCCATTGCTGCTGGAAGGGGTCATTACCGCAATGCCTCCGGTTGGGAAGTCAGGGCCTCTTATTATCTCCATGATCTCCTCAGGAGTCGCCTCTTTCTTCTTAAGCCTATATGACACAGCATCACAGACCTCAGCCAAATTGTGGGGCGGTATGCTTGTGGCAACCCCAACTGCAATGCCTTGTGCCCCATTCACGAGAAGATTAGGTACTCTTCCCGGAAGTATCCAGGGTTCCTCCTCGGTATTGTCAAAATTAGCAACCATGTCTACTGTGTCTTGTTCAAGTCCGTCCAGAATATCTTCTGCTATCTTAGTAAGCCTTACCTCTGTATATCTCTGCGCAGCGGCAGGATCTCCATCAACAGAACCAAAGTTCCCCTGTCCCTCAACTAGTGTATGATTCATTGAGAATCCCTGTGCCATTCTTACAAGCGTATCGTATACTGCTATGTCTCCATGTGGATGGTACTTACCTATAACCTCTCCCACAATCCTTGCGCTCTTTTTTGTAGGCTGGTTATGGAAATTATTAAGCTTGTACATTGCATAGAGGATCCTTCTCTGCGCAGGCTTAAGCCCGTCCCTGGCTTCCGGTATGGCTCTGCCTATTATGACGCTCATGGCATAATCGATATAGCTTGATTTAAGCTCTTCCTCCAAAACAACATCAATGGTTTTCGTCATCAGAACACATCATATATCAAGCATCGTTACCTGCTCGGCGTTGTCATGAAGAAACTTTCTTCTCTGCGCAGGATCAATTCCCATAAGTATTGAAAAAAGGCTGTCTGCCATCTGCGCATCCTTTATTGTAACTCTCTTAAGTACTCTATGCTCAGGATTCATTGTAGTATCCCAGAGCTGTTCCGGATTCATCTCACCAAGACCCTTATATCTCTGTACATCAACATCTCCTCCAAGTTCCTTAATTCTAAGATTCAAGTCCTCTTCACTGTAATGATAGCTTATCTCCTTTCCTTTGGATATTTTGAAGAGAGGTGGCTGTGCAATATATACATAACCCAACTCTATCAGTTTTTTCATATATCTATAAAAGAATGTCAGGAGAAGAGTCCTTATGTGGCTTCCGTCGACATCCGCATCGCTCATTATAATTATTTTTTTGTAGCGCACCTTCTCCGCGTTGAACGACTCGGATATTCCAGTACCAAAAGACGCTATCATCGACTTTATCTCAAGGTTGTCAAATATCCTCTCAAATCCTGCCTTTTCCACATTAAGGATCTTTCCTCTGAGGGGAAGTATTGCCTGTATATTTCTGTCCCGGCCTTCCTTGCTTGAACCTCCGGCACTCTGTCCTTCAACTATGAATATTTCTGTTTTGTCCGGATCACTTTCTATACAGTCTGCAAGTTTTCCAGGAAGCACAGTGTCGTCGAGTATGCTTCGCTTCCTTGCCATCTCCCTTGCTTTTCTAGCGCTCTCCCTCACGTTTGCAGCATTGACTGCCTTTTCTATTATTGTCTTGGCAAACTGCGGATGCTCCTCAAAATATCTAGAAACAAAAGAATAGACTTCCGCCTCAACAAAATTCTTTATTATTCCATTTCCCAGCTTTTCCTTTGTCTGTCCTTCAAATTCAGGGTTCTGCATGTTAACTGAAACTACAGCAGAGAGACCTTCCCTTACGTCTTCCCCGGTTATCTTAAGGTCTTTGTATTTGTCCAATAGTTTATTCCTGGAGACATAATTTAGTACAGCCCTGGTAAGTCCCGAATGGAAGCCGCTGACATGGGTTCCGCCTCCAGTCGTCTTAATTGTATTAACAAATGACTCGATCCTCTCATCATAACTGCTATTATACTGTATAACATACTCTACTTCTGCCCTTTCTCCTGAACTCTTCGAATACATGGGCGGCGTAAGCACCTGCTTTTCTTTGTTAAGAAATCCTATAAAATCAACAAGGCCGTTTTCAGAGTAGAAAACAATCTCCTCTTTCTGCTCAAATCTTTCATCGACAAGAGTTATTCTGAGATTCCTGTTTAGAAAAGTTGTATCAGAAAGCCTTTCTCTTAGTGTTGTAGAGTCAAATTTTGGGGAGCCGAATATTTCCGGGTCAGGCCTGAATCTTACTACGGTGCCGGAGCCTCCTGCGCTTCCCCTCTTCTCAAGTCCTGTTACTGGAAGCCCCTTTTCAAATCGCTGGTAGTACTCGCTGCCCTCTTTCATTACTCTTACCTCTGTATACACTGAAAGAGCATTTACTACTGTTAGACCCACTCCATGCAATCCTCCTGAGATTTTGTACACTTCGTCGTTGAACTTTGCTCCTTTATGCAGTGTAGTCATTATTATCTCAAGAGCGCTTTTGTTATACTTTGGCATTATGTCTACCGGTATGCCTCTACCGTCGTCTGAGACTTCAGCAGCATCACAGCCCTCCTCCTGAAAAAGCCTGATGTGTATATTCTTGCAATATCCTGCTATCGCCTCGTCAACAGCGTTGTCTACTACCTCATAAAGAAGGTGAAGCACTCCTGCTGGGCCTGTAGAACCTATGTACATTGCAGGCCTTTTCCTTATCCCTTGTGCTCCTTCAAGAACCACTATCTTTGACGCGTTGTATTCTTCTGTTTCTTCTGACATATAATCCGGCCGGTTGAAATATACTTATCTATAGTTTATAAAGGCATATAAAGCTTTTGAAGACATTTTTCGAGGACAAATACTATTGAGAAAAATTCCTGAACCAAAAGCAAAAAATCAAATATCTGTGCAGGCATTCTACTTGGTTATTACTGCACCAACAACAGGGAATACAGAAGAAGGCGTTCAAAGATAAACGCACAAAGCTATATTAAAATTCAGAAGAATATAAAAGCAAGCTGAAATGAATTATTAATCACCAGCACCGCAGACATTACATGAAGCGGGCCCGTAACTCAGGTCGGTCAGAGTGGTTGGCTCTTAACCAATAAGTCGTGGGTTCAAATCCCACCGGGCCCGTAAACTTTTCTGGGTCATTCATATAATGTCTCAGTAGCCATTCCCTAATCGGAAACACAAGCAAACGGATTAACCCTATCCTATTATTGCTGTTTCGCTGTCAGCCTAGTAAGGTATATTGTCACTACAACCGCTATCAGAGTAACAAAAACCGCGTAGCCTAACAATGCAAACATATCCGTAGAAGACCCGAAAATCTTCGAAAAGATACTCTGTATCGCACTATTCCAAGCAAGAGCGGCAACAAGCCCAAAAGCAGTAATTACCAAGGTAGTTATCTTACTAAGACTCTCCTTCCTTATAGAAGCAAGTTCACCCCCTGCCACCTCCTTCACGCCAGCCATGATACCAACACACTTAGTTATTTTGGAAGCCAATGCTTAAAATCCTTCAAGAGTTCAACAGTGCAGTATTATTTCAGTATGTACGCATAACAAACTTCAAAACGCATAATATCAGGACCATACTAAACATTGTTCCGGTATTTAGGAAGTTGACAAATAGTCATAAAGCGAAGATAGGCGTGCTGAATGACGAAATCATAAAATGTCTTAATGACGAAAACATCTCATAATGTTCTTCAGTATGGAATAAAACCAGGTACGTTGAGTTCAAATGTCAACTTTCTATTCCGGTATTCTCTCTTGTATTGTCCTGAATTAAGGTTCTCACGACAAACGTATTTCTCCTTGTTCATTTATATACATCTCTTTCATTTTGCCTCCTTTAAGTATAAACGCTTCGTAAGGTCTCAGTAATTTACCATTCTTT
>JAJZKQ010000009.1:0-26623 GCA_021804095.1 Microcaldota archaeon
TGTAATAATACACATTTATATATTTATGCACAATAGTGGACCTTTTGCATATTATTAGGTTGCAAAACCTTTTTACGAAAAGCTTTGCCAAAAAGCCTGGGTGCGTAAATCAAACCTTTTTGGAAATGTTTGGCGAAAACACTGGGTGCGATTTCGGCTAGATTTGCACCGTATCTGTCTATATTTCTAAATGCGGTATAATCTGTGTGCGAAGGCACAGATGTTCGCATTTCTGAAAATAAAATCTACGGTGGCTATATGGAAACGAAAGCTAGACGGCAAACAGCTATGGAGCGTCCGCTTTGCAAGCGGAAGGTCGCGGGTGCGAATCTCACAGGGTCCATTTATTATTTATGTAATCTGTCACATAAACAGAAATGTTTATATATTTGTATTCTATAATATAATCATGGACACCGAAGTAATCAGTATTAGAGTAAGGCGTGGTACTATGGCGCAGCTTAAAAAGGCAGGTATAAACCCAAGAGAGTATGTAGAGGACATCGCATGGAAGGCAAATGCCAAAAAAGTCTTACTCGAATTGAAAGAAATTATTAAAACCTCAGAACCATCAAAAGCAGGATTTGCGGTGAAGTCGATAAGAGAGGATAGAAATGAGGCTCATTGATAGTTCCGTTATTGTCAAGTACTTTTCGGAAGAGCCAGGCTGGGAAGAGGTGGAAGAGTATCTCTATGAACCCATAAGCATAGAGCTTTCCATGATAGAACTAGGCAGTGCCCTCCTGAAAAAGGTCCGTAAGAATGAACTTGATTATAAAAAAGCAGTTGAGATTCTTGAAAGATATCCAGACACATTCAGGTTTATAGAAGAAAAAAAACATACGAGTAAAGCCTTTGAAATTGCTAAAAAATATAACGCATCAATATATGACGCTATGTTCACCGCCGCTGCGCTAAAGAATGCTTACGAGCTAGTAACCTGCGATGGTAATCAAGCAGAACTTGCCAGGAAAGTGGGAGTCAAGACAATAGAATGCTAACAAATACTGTTGAATAACAGTGTTTACACTTGTTTATATCTCGTACTCAATTGCTGTCGTCCACCGATTCCATTTTCACTTTACGAGGAAGCTGGGTTTGAATCCTGCATAGTAGCAGCTGCCTACCCCTACATTTCAATCAAAAACTAAATATTTATAAATATGTAGGGGTAAGTATTATCATGGTAAATATAAGAGAAAGAAAATACGGGAATAAAAAGTACTATTATATTGAGCACTCTTTCCGACTTAATGGAACCGTCATTAAGAAAGAGAAATATTTGGGAAGTAGTATACCTAAGAATCTAGATAAAATAAAGAGAGATTTTCTTACACAGGTTTACACACAGAAGTGGTATTTATCATTGGATAAGATAAAGGCGGACTATAAAAAAGATATCGATTCTGCAACTCCTTCTGAAAAAGACAAAGAAATTGAAGGATTTATGATTAAGTTTACTTATGATACCCAAAAAATAGAAGGATCTACACTAACCCTAAAAGAAACCGCTAATTTGCTACAGCACGGAGTGACACCTTCAAATAAACCTTCGGGAGACGCTAAAGAAGCTGAGGCGCATTCGAATATCTTTTATAATATGTTGGAATATAAAAAAGGCCTGACTCTGCGACTCATCTTGGAATGGCACTATATCCTTTTTGAAAACACAAAGAAGGATATAGCTGGGAAAATACGAACGAGGCAGGTTTGGATATATAATAGCAAATTTATACCACCAAGCCCTGTAGAAGTCATACCGTTACTTGGGGATTTCTTTAGTTGGTACAATAAAAACATAACGAAAATGCATCCTGTTGAGTTGGCTGCGCTAGCACACTTAAAATTTGTCACAGTACACCCGTTTATAGATGGAAATGGAAGACTATCAAGGCTCATTATGAACTTTATTTTAAACAGATTTGGTTATCCGATGCTCAACATATCATATAAAAATAGGATGGGCTACTACAATGCTCTGGAAAGGGCACAAGTAAAGAAAACCGATTCGATATTTGTATTATGGTTCTTTAGGAGATATATAAAGGAACACCGGCGATATCTAAAGGAGTAAATCACGGTGAATAATAGTATCTGGTGTTAAATGCCGTTGAGTGATAGTGTTTGTACATCATACTCAACGACCGCAGTCAGCAAAGTCCATCATACTCCGAATGCTACGAGAACGGCAAAGACCCTGTAACAAGGTCTAAATATGTTTATTCACATAATAACTATGTGAGCTAATGCCAAATATTACCCTTTCAATAAGTGAGGAGCTGAAAAAGGAGATGAAGAAGTACTCTTCTGTCAAATGGTCAAGCGCAGTAAGAAACATAATAGAACAGAAAATTGCAGATTTTGAGGAAGCCGACAGCATAGCTAAGAAGAGTAGACTTAATTGGAAGACCTGGAAGATTATAAGTGCAAAGATTTCAAAGAACGCTGCAAAACATGCAGAGGAGCTTCTAAATGAAAATAACAGTTGATGCGAACATACTGTTTGCATGCCTCATAAAAGATTCAACAACAAGGGAATTGTTCTTTAATCCTGCATTGTCGCTTTTTACGCCAGAATTCATTGTTGACGAATTTGCACGTCACCTTGTCGAAGTAAGAAAAAAATCAGGATTGAGCGGTGAGGAACTCTATCGATTAGTTGACAAGGTTCTCGGCCAGGTCGCGCTTGTACCAGACAAGGATCTTAAACCTTTCCTTCCAGCCGCAACAAGTTTAGTAGATGATCCAAAGGACTGGCTCTACATCTCGTGCGCACTCTATGAAAATACAATTATATGGAGTCACGATTCGGATTTCGGCACACAAAAACGGGTACGAATTGTTTCCACGAAGGAGTTAATAAACATTATAGGCTCGCTAGGCTAATTTGTTTAATTTCTAACAGTAAACATTATCAAATATCGGTATTTACCTTGTTTGTAATTCGTATTCAACGGATAACGTTAGTCGAGCCCACAAAACTTCTTGGGAAGAAGTTTTATCAAGAAGCTGAGGGAAATTTAGGTGACGAACCCGCAAACGAGTCTGGGTGCAATCCTAAGCAGCATCTCGCACTCATAAAGTGCTAGTTGGAACGTACCTTACTTGCCAAAACATCATCTCGTGAAGATACGCAAGATAGTGATTCAACAGTTCAGGAAACACTTCAAGCACAGCTGAATACCACTTTTTTTTGGAAATGTTTGACGAAAACACCGGATGTGGATAAAGCTAGATTTGCACCGTATCTGTTTTACAACAAAGCATAGTTGTTCTTGCAGGATAAAGTCTTTTATTGCTTGCGCATAATCTTGTCCTCTCCACCAATCAAGGCAGGAAGAACTACGGAGAGTATCACTGTTGCAAGTATTATTATCGAATAAAGTTCCGCATTTATATCTCCCTGGAGAAGTGCTATATTTGCTATTATAATCCCCACTGCTCCTCTGCTGCCTAGTAATGCCGTAGCGCTTGCAGGCCTCAATCTTTTAAGAAGTTTCATCCCGGCAAAGTAGCTCAGGATTCCGCCCACGGATCCGCTCACAACTATAAGCAAAGTCATAAGTCCCAAATAATGCGTCGGCAGGATGACTTGGAGACCAGCTATACTGAAAAATATAGGTATGAAGAAACTGGTAGTTATGCGATTAAACGTTCTTTTAAGTATGCCATAAACCTTTTTTCCAACAATCACATCCCTTATAAGCAGTCCTGCAAAGAATGCTCCAAGAACATAGGTTATTCCTGCAACCTGAAGAACCGCAGAACCTATAAGCCCAACTAATATTATTCCAGCAAAGATTAACTCCTCCCCTCCTTTCGTACGATATTCTCTCATCAGTTTTTTCCTGATAAAAAAGGCATGGCGCCTGATGATCTTGTCTACAAAAAGCAAAACAAGCAGAAATACAAAGACCGAGACAATTACAATATAAATAGGCACCGAACTGATTCCTATGGCTGCCAATATCATAAATGCGATTATGTCTGTAAGCACAACGCTTGAAACTATTCTGGCCCCATCCTCGGTCTCTAAGAGATTATAGCGCATCACCAAGACCGATATTATGGATATCGAAGGCACACCTATTGCAGTTGCAGTAACTACCGCTTCGGTGAAGCCTAAGTGGAAGATCAACGCAGCTATCAAAATCATTATCGATACAGGCAGAATAAAACTTGATACTGACAACACAACCGCGCTTCTTATGTGTTTTGTAAGTAATTCTGTTGTCGCCTCTATCCCAACCAAAAGCATTATGAAAAATAATGATATCTCCGCAATTCCTGACAAACTGCTATTATACTTTAAAAAACCAAATACTGTGGGTCCAAGCAGAATTCCGGATAGTATGTTTCCTACCACTGTGGGTATTCTAAATCTCTCTACTATATTGCCTAATATCAACGCAAAAGCAAGAAGCGCTAAAAGAGCCAATATTATTTCCATCCATATTCAACTATAGCAAAGACGTAAGCATTTCCGATATACAGAACATGCTAAACTCTACCTCTAATCTATTAATACTTTGCTTTATTTTTTCCTTTCCATAATCTATAACTATAACTCTGTCCTCAAAAACATGATGGCACAATACTAATAATTGTCAAGTTGAAATCTTTGGTATCGTATTATGCGCCAGAACAAAAAGGTTTAAATATCTATATCATTATATATATCACTAGTGATATAATGAAAAATATAGGAAGAGAAAATAGAGGATGTGGATGCGGAGGCTGTGGAAGCTGTTGCGGAAATGGCCGCAGTGATAAGGGAGCAGAGAGGCATATGAATTCTTTCCATATGGACCTGCCAGATGAAGAGATGGCCGAACGTCTGAAATACTACAAAGACGATTTGATGGAAGAGATAAAATTCATAGATAAAAGAATAGAAGAACTTAGAACAGAAGAATCTGGCAAAAGCAACAAATAGTGCAGGCTATGTCTATAACTTCAGGATACTGCAAGTGCGGTCCATTCAGAGTAAGCATTGTCCCTCACGGGCTTCTCAAACCGTACATCCTTAGGCTGATATCAAAGAGGTCTATGTACGGCTTTGAGATAATGGAACAGATATTCGAAAAAACAGGAGGAATGTGGAGACCAGGCCCTGCGGCAACATATACAACTCTAGAATGGCTGGAAAGAAACGGGTACATAAAGGCTTTGGACTCGGAAAACAGATCTGAAAAACAGAGAAAGCAATACGGGATAACTGAGAAAGGCTCCGCTGCGCTTACTGACTACATTAGTGCATCGAAGACAATAGCAAGTAGAATGAAAAGATTTGGTTCATTATACGAAGATCTGCAATAGACGGTATCCTGTTATCTGCAAATGCTGTAGGATCTATTGCTCGTTTTTTAACACGGGATTTATAATCTTAAGCAATCCTACCGTTACTGTTTTTCTGTTATAAACTGAATAGCAACATCTTATTCTATATATCAAAAAACCAATAAATAAAGCATGTCTTACATTAAAACAAAATATACTCAATTAGTGTTAGCAAGGGAACTCTGCAGAGCCATACGTGATAATTCCTCCAGAGAGAAGATATCTTCTATTGTCAAGAAAGGAGCATCTCCTGACGGAATATTTGGATACAGGCCACTTTTAGTAGCAGCGAAAAAGGACAATACTGATGCAATGGAAGAACTTTTAATGAACAACGCAAATCCTAACAAAGGAGGCATAATGTACAGGTTCAGCTGCATAGGATATACAAGACCAATCCACCTCGCTGCGAAGAATCTCAACAACGAAGCGGCAAAATTACTTATAAAACATGGGGCAGATCCTAAAATCAGAATATGGGGGCTTTTTTGGGCCGGAGACGAAGAGAACCCCAAACCTATATTTGTGGCAGACCCTTATGGCATTGCATATTCCCAATGTTTCTTCTTAGATTCAAGCAACACTTCTTCAATTTTCAGAACCGAAGGAGAAATAAGGTCAGCTGTCTGGAATAATACTTCCATTCTTACACAGTACAGAAATATAAGAAGGCGCTAAAAGCCAGTATCAATGCAATTAGAGCAAGAGCCTTTTTTAGAACTTATATATTCCGCCGAAAATCCTATTAAATACTGAAGAAAGGAAGCCATTTATCCTCTTGCTGTAAACCTGTATTATCCTCCCAACTACAAGGCTTATTATTATTCCTGCTATTATGTCCGTAAAATAATGCTGCGCGAGAAAGACTTTGCCAAAAAGAAGGAGGATAACCCACAATATATACAATGCCCTAAGGTACTTGTAATTTATGAATAATGCCAATCCTGTCAGGACTGTTGCGTGGTTAGAGGGAAACGAATATCCAGTATCGCAGTAATTTTTCATATACTCAATACCGGAAAGAGAGCAAGGCCTAGGCTCTTGTATTATCTTCTTCAATACATCTCCTATGAGATAAAATACAAGCCCTGCAAGCGCGAATGAAAAAACATTCCTGTCCTTTTTATAAATCATATATATCATTATCAGAGGCAGTACTACGAAGTAACTTTCTACTACATAAGACATTATATGGTATGCGGCATCGCTCCCTATAACTTGTGTCGCTTTGTATATCTCAAAATTCATGTTCTGTATTAAATTGTATATATTCATTTCAATCTCTCCCGATTCCTTTAACTGGTTTATGCACCATCTCAAGCACGGATTCAAACGTCAAGTTTACATTTCATACAAATCCAAACTCCAAAATCAAACATACTCTCCGATCCCTAAACCTATAAAGATGCTTAAATTTATGGAAAGATGCATTTATATTATTTTGTAAATCTTGCAATACATGTCTATATTGGAATACACGCGCATATTATTCATAAGTATTCCAATAGGGGCATTGCAGTTATGCCAGGATCGAAATGCCTTAGAGACGAAGTCTGCTTCCACAGGTCAGAATCCACAGCTTAGAAACATCTAATAAGCTTAGTATAATGTAGCTATCTAAATTCTCTCCCCACGTGTCTTTATAAAGTGATTTCTTCCTCTTAAATATTGGTGTATGAAATGACAAAGAAATTCGCATGTAAAGATATCGGGATGTCGTGTGGTTTTGAGGCAAAGGCAGATTCGGAATCCAGCCTTATGGGAAAAATATCCGAACATGCCAAGAAAGCACATAATATGGCTAAAATAGACTCTGCAACAATGGCAAAGGTAAAAGCAGCTATAAAGGAAGCCTGAAGAACATCAGTACGCGCATTTTCTGCCCAAATTTAGTAAGCGAAAAGCGCGTACATAAAAAATATTTACTTCATATTTCTGTTTTTCAGATTTTTTTACGGCAACAAACAAACTATCCGCGTACCTCTGCAAAATACCTATTTTTGAGAATCATAACATCTAGAATAAGCAATTCCCAAAAATCTCTTCAGGCTCCATCAAAGGAAATCTTTATATTTCTTTCCATCCTTCATCCATTGGGAATAGGGTAGTGGGTTGGTAAAAACCATAGATGCTATAATAGCGGTACTCCTTCTGATACCACTTGTAGCTTTGCTTGCAATACCTATGTACAATTCGATAAATCCAAAACTGGGAGGGATATCTTTCTTTTATTGGTATCAAATCCTATGGATGCCTCTAAGCGCAATACTCTACTATGTTGCAGCGGTATTATGGCACGGCAAGGAAAAAAACGAAGAAAGGAAGCTTAAAAAATCTTCAAGAAGGAAGACTGGGAGAAGATCATGATAGACCTATTGTCAATATTAATATTTCTGGTGCTCTTTGTCATATTCGTATTCCTTGGATTTTACGGTGCAAGGTGGAGAAAAGGGGATCTTACCAAACTCAAGGAATGGGGTCTTGCAGGTGGGAGATTAGGAACTTTTCTCGGGTGGTTCCTTCTGGGCGCTGACATATACACCGCATATACTTTCATAGCAGTTCCCTCTTCCCTGTTTGCTAAAGGAGCGATATACTTCTTTGCTGCTCCTTATGTCATAATCACATATGCATTTGCAATGTGGGCCATGCCTAAATTCTGGAAGATAGCCAATGAACACGGGTATGTCACAATGGCAGATTTTGTAAAAGGTGTCTTCAACAGCAGGCTTTTAGCTGTATCAATAGCTCTTGTCGGCATTGTCGCTGAGCTTCCGTATATAGCATTGCAGATAGTCGGAATGCAGGCGGTATTAATAGCACTCCTGCACGGTTTTGGAGCGGTGCAGACAATTATAGAGTTCTCACTTATAATCTCATTCATAATACTTGCAGCTTTCACATGGACAAGCGGGCTAAGGGGAGCAACATTGAGCGGTATCCTGAAAGATGCTTTGATACTTGTCAGCGTAGTTGCAATAATAGTGGCTGCAATTACTATAGGCAGCTTCCACACAGCATTTACAAACGCATCAGCGACAGCAATACATTATTTCCAGCTTCCTTCCAGTCTTTATAATGCATACTGGAGTCTTTTCGTATTCAGCGCGCTTGCTCTTTACTTATATCCTCATGTAGTAAATGCTTCACTGGCACAGAAAAGTGCAGATTCGGTAAGGAAGACCGCGTCGCTTCTGCCATTATACAGCATAGGTCTTGCCTTCCTGGCAATGTTTGGATTCTTAATATACGGGGTTCCAGCGGCACTTAGCTATGTAAGATCATTCCCGGCATCTGTGCAAGGTACCCAGGTAGTTCCAGGACTTATACTTACGATGCTTCCTTCATGGCTCTCAGGCGCTGCGCTGCTAGGCGTATTCATAGGTGGATTGGTACCAGCAGCAATAATGGCAATAGCCGCAGCCAATCTATTCACAAGAAATATAGCAAAGGAGATAAAGCCAAAGATGACAGATAAGGAGGAAACCAGAACAGCACAGATATTTGCCGTAGTATTCAAGTTTCTCGCATTGGGCTTCGTGTTCCTAATACCTGCAACATATGCAATACAGCTCCAGCTTTTCGGAGGCATACTCATACTGCAAGTACTTCCATCATTCATATTCGGAATGATAACCAAGAAACTAAATAGAAGGGCATTATTCTTCGGACTGCTCACCGGTGTAGTCTCCGGTATATATATGATGGAGGCTGCAAACAGCTATGCAAGCTGGACAACCACATTGATAGGTACAGGTCTAGGGCCCGTATTCATAGGAATGATAGCCCTTGCAATAAACATAATAATTGTTCTAGTAGGCACATATATAGCAAATGCCATGAATATCACAAATGCGCTTCCTGAAAGTATCCCTTCCTGAAAACCGCTTCTATACTCGGAAGGGCTGGCCTCCACGTATGAAAATCGGGACTAAAAAAATTAACAAGAAAAGTTGCAGACTATTCCTTTAGAATTATATCTCCATAATTCCTCTTTATCCTCTCCTGAAGAGCGTCAATTGAAGGAATTCCGGTCTGGCAGCCTCTCTCCTCTACAATGAATGATGCTGTAGCAGAGGCTATCTTGGCAGAATTTATTGCATCTCCTCCCTTTATGTAATTAGCCATAAATGCTCCTGCAAATGCATCTCCGGCACCAGAAGGATCAAGCATCCTGTTTATCCTGCATGCAGTTATTGCAGTAGGTTTCCCATCTATTATAATCTCGCAGCCATCCTTTCCCATCGTCCTAGCTACAACACCTATGCCAAAATCGTCAGCTATCTCAAAGATGTTTTTTTCCATTATGTTCTCCATTATCGCTGCCTCATTCTCATTGACAAAGAGGACATCTGTATGTTCAAGGCATTCGGAAAAATCCTTCCTGGAATGCCTATGTGTATTATGTGCAGGAGCATAAGCCTTTATCCTGGCATTTCCTCTGGAAAGATAAAATTTGTTGAGCTCAAAGTCAGTAAATGCGGCATAGAGCGCCTCTGATTTTACCTCTTCTGCCAGATTCATTGCATATTTCATATATTTCTCAGTATGTTGTGTTGCTGTTCCCGGATAGAAAAAAAGCCTCTGTTTCTCTTTCTCATTGAAGATAAAGCATTTGGAGATGCTTGACCATTCCTCCTGAAGAAGATAATCCGTATCTATATTTCTATTCTCTAAGTATTTTTTGTAGTCAATGCTGTCAGGGTCATCCCTACCTATTGCTGCCAGTATTCCTACCTTAACCCCGAAAATACTTGCAACTGCTGAAAAATTGCCTCCCATGCCTCCATAATAGCGTTTTACAGAATGCAGTAATGTAGAAGAGGCATTATCGGTGATGCTGCCTGCATCTGCAATATGGTCTATTGCGACTTCGGCGACGCAAAAGATATCAAGACTCTTCATCAAATGCACATTTATCTCTTAAGCCCTTGGAGCATAAGCATCCTTATATTTTTCCATGCCTTTTCAAGATTATCTCCAAGCAGAATGGAGATTCCCTTTGCACTTTCTCCATACAATGAACCATTAAGCCTTTTTAAATCAGAGGGCTGCGGTTTAATCATGAGCTCCCTATTTTGATCTACAGGATTATTCTTCAAGTGTTCGATTACCCATGGCTGTGGCATTAAAATAACATGCTGCCTGCTACTTGCCAGACGCAGTATCCTAACATCATCTTCCAAGTACATATCAAGGCCCAGGCTTATCTTCTCTTCAACGGAACGCACATGGAACAAGTTATCATAGTCTATCCCATTATGTCTCAGAAGACGTATTATATTTGGATATACCTTCTCCGAGCCTTTTCCTGCAGCTGTTGTTATATTTACCTCAAAATGCCTCTTCAATAACCCTAGTGTTTTAGGTATAGAGCGATCTATTAGTTTTATTTTTTCAGGATGTTCCAGCCATAAATAATTAAAGATTTCTGAGATCTGTTCGGCTGTGCTGCCAGGCATGCAGGTGTGTATATTGTAATCCGTAAGTTGACCATATGGAACTTTTGTGCCATTCCTCCTATTCGCTATCCTTCTTACCTTTTCAAAACTGGCAAAGACAACGCCGTCAAGATCTACTCCTATCCTAGGTCTTTCTTCAGCGCCTCTTCTAGCTTTTAAGGTTTCCAATTAGATACCATCGTGCACAGGTAAAATAAAGCTGTTATCTGTCCTCTAATTAAATATACAAATAAAGGCATGCTCCTAGCTTAACCAAATGCAATTCCAAATATATTTGGTTAATAACTTATTAAATTTATCTACCTAAGATAAATACTGCTCTGTTTAAGACAGAGACCAAATAAAACGTCTGACTGGTGTCTATAACGGGTATAAACGGGATCTTAGAAAAGGCCTTTGCAGGAAGGTGGATAGCAGGAGAGAGAATAGAGGACGCTTTGGAGATATCTGAAAAAATGAATCTCAGGAAAACGGGATCCATAATCAATTATCTGGGAGAAGGCATAACTGACAAAAAGAGGATCGGCGAAGCCTCAGAAAAATACACGGAACTCATATCTGCCATAAACAAAAAAAAGCTGAAGGCATCCATAGCAGTAAAACCAACTCAAATTGGCCTCTCCAAGGATTGGAAGACCGCCTATGCCAACTACTCCAAGATAGTCAGCTATGCAAGAAAAAAGAATGTGTTTGTCTGGATGGATATGGAAGAGAGCATATATACCGAAAGGAGCATAGCCCTCTATCTGAGCATGGTAAGGAACGGAAATACCGGCATATGCATACAGTCATATCTCAGGAGAAGCATGCGGGATGTGAAATCGCTGCTTGAAGAAGGCTCCACCATACGTCTTGTGAAAGGTGCATACAAAGAGAATTCAACTTCCGCCTTTCCTACAAGAGCCGAAGCAACCACAAATTTTGTCTCGATAATGGGCTTGCTTTTCAAGCATTCGGAAAGATTCATGGCAGCTACCCATGACAAAACGATTATAGAAAAAGCAATAAAAATGTCTAAAAAATCAGAAGCCGAAATCTCCTTTGGGATGCTCAACGGAATAATGAATGGGTATGCATATGAGCTTGCAAGAACTCAAGATGTCTACCTATATCTTCCATTCGGTGAAGAATGGGTAGCCTATGGCTACAGAAGGCTGAAGGAACTTAGGAATTCACTATTGATAGCAAGATCTTTATTCTCAAAGCAGTAGTTATGATTCTGGTCTTCATATGAATTACGAAAACTCATTCAAAGATTTTTTCATTGAGACCAAACACGGCAGAATCCACTACAGAAGGCATAAATCTGAAAGCGGAAAGAGTCTTGTGCTGATCCACGGAATGGCATCAAGCACACTTACCTGGAAGCGCCTTGTGGAAAAATTCCCAGAAAGTCTTGATATCTGCATGATTGACCTCCTTGGCCATGGCAGCTCCGATTCTCCAGAAATCGATTACAAAGTAAGGATTCAGACTGAAATACTAAAAGAGGTATTTGAAGCTGAAAAAATAAGGTCACCGTATCTCATGGGCCATTCTTACGGTGGTTGGGTCTGTGCCGAATTTGCAAGGAAAAATTCTGCAAGCGGGCTTATCCTTGAAGACTCAGGAGGCCTTAAAGTTTTCTACGAAGAGATAAAAGGCGATAAGAACCGTGAAGATTACAAAAAGAAAATGCTGGAGAAGGTTCTTGAGCTCGATGCAAAAAAACATGTAATGGAGAATATACTCAATGACCAGTTCCGCGAAGGAGAGCTTGATGACAAGACATTAAGCGAGATAAAGATACCTTCACTGATAATCTGGGGAGGAGAAGACAGGATAATAAGCATAAAATACGCACTCCTTTTCTCAGAGCTTCTTCCTGACAGCAGGCTTGAGATAATAAAAAACGCAAGGCATACTCCGCATTACAGCAATCCTGGCGATGTGTCCGAAATAATATTGGAATTCATAAAGGAGCATCCTTAGCTAATACTATATAAGCAAAAACCTTGGAATCATTTTCTATATTGGGAAGTTCTACATACTCATTAGGCTCATGGGCAACAGACTCTCCTGTAGACCATACTGCCGTCTGTATGCCTTTCTTCCTGAAGAAGGCCGCACATGTGCCTCCTCCAATCCCGACCACTTCAGGATCAATATCCCTAAGCTCCTTCAACGCATATTTTAATATCTGGACTATCTCGGAACCTTCTTTGGTCTGCGGAGTCGCATCTTCTCTGTTAAACTCTTCTATCTTTATGCTGACGTCATTAAATTCTGCCATTGCAGCTATCTCTCTTATGTCTTTTATAACCAGGCTTATATCATATTCAGGAAGAACCCTACAGTCAAGATAGGATACCTCAAGGCTAGGTATTATATTTATGCTATCTATGTTTTTTTCGTGTTTTGTCATCTCAAAAGTAGAGATTGGAGGATCAAATATCGTATTCGATGCGTCATACCTCTCGTGAAGTACCTTATCTACCTTGTTAAGGAATCTTATGGATTGCATATATGCGTTGACGCCTTTTTCAGGAGTGCTTGCATGGGTCTGCTTTCCAAGTACGCTTATCTTAAGCCACAACATGCCCTTTTCAGCTATCTCTATCTTACCTCCTTTAGCGCTGCCCCAGTCAGGCACGAGCACCAAATCTTCTTTTCCGAAGATGCCTTCTTCTATGAGTTTCTGTATCCCATACCTGCTTCCAAGCTCTTCATCAGCAACAAGCGCAAGCCCCATATTGAATCTCAGCTCTGCTTCAGTTTCCTTCAAAGCCTTCAATGCAAACATTCCCGAGATGACTCCTTGTCCGTTATCTTGCGTTCCCCTTCCATAAACACTATCGCCTTCAATTTTTGCCTTGAAAGGGTCGCTCTTCCATAAGGAAAGATCGCCTTCGCTCACCGTATCAATATGTGCAACTACCCAGAAGGTTCTCTCCTTAGCACCCATCTTCACTACAATGTTAGACCTTCTGCTTCCCGTCTCATCGGAATAATCGTATCGCTCTGGTTTGAAATCCCACTGTTTGAGCGTCTCTTCCAGCATTGAAGCACGTTCTGATTCTCCCATGCCTCCAGATATCGGGGATATTGCTTTTATTTCAATCATCTTAGATACCAAGGCTATCATATCTTCTCTGTAACTCGTTATTTTTTTATCCAAAATTCCAAAATTCCCATCCAACATCAAGACAACCCTTATAATTATATAAATATCAATCTCTATCTTTAATTATGGCGTTAAGAATAAAAAAGCAGGTATACGACAACGTTCATGGCTACATAGGCCTGACCGAACCTGAACTCAGGATAATAGACACCCCAATATTCCAGAGGCTCAGGCAGATAAAGCAATTAGGCACTGTGTATATGGTCTACCCGGGAGCCATGCATACCCGCTTTGCGCACAGCCTCGGAACAATGTTCATGATGGATTTATTTTTAAAGAATGCCGTTGAAAGCGAGGTATCTTCAGAAGATACACAAAAGCTTAGGCTTGCGGCCCTCCTGCACGACATTGGACATTATCCATTCTCACATACTATAGAGAAATATGTCAAAGAAAGGCTCGAGGGAGTGTCCCATGAGGAATTCGGTACCGAGATTATAAAAAATATCATTGCAGAAAAGCTGGAAAATTACCGCGCTGAAGAGATAACGAGTATAATATCAGGCCAGGGAAAGAAAGAGTTCGGCATGCTTCTCTCATCCGCTTTAGACGCAGACAAATCCGACTACATGCTTAGGGATTCATACAATACCGGAGTTCCTTATGGGAATGTAGGCATAACGAGCCTGCTTCGCATAATGAGGTTCGAAAAAGACCGTATAATATTCGAAAAGGACGAATCTCCAGTAGAGAATTTCATACTTGGGAGATACCATCTCTACAAAGCGCTGATATACCATAAGACTACGGCAGGCTTCGATATACTCCTTCAGAGGATATTCGGCTTTCTTGTAGAAGAGGATTTTTTAGCCGACCCCAACTCCCTCTCAACAGAAGAAGACATAATCAAATATACTGACGATACAGTCATCGCAGCCATGCACGACTATCTCTCCAAAGGATCAGATCCAAAAAGAAAGCAGATGGTCATGATGTTTCTAGGAAGGGTTCCTTTAAAATTGGCCTATTCTTCAACAAACTTTCTCCCAGATGGTAAGATCCCTAAAGCCATATCGCTTATAAAAAAGATAGCATACGACAGCGCACTCAAGGATAAATTAGCCAAGGAATCCGGGATTGATCCTGAAATGATCTTCCCAAACATCATGAATGACCTAAAATTCATGGAAGATACATCTATGATCTACATACGCAGAAAAGGCGAAGTCCTGCCTCTAAAAGAGGGCAATTCGCTGATATTGAATATGTTGATAGGAAAGACTGTTTATGATGCAAGAATATATCTTGCCGAAGGGTCATCCAAAAAACTAGAATCGGCTATCATAAAGATGTTGTGATACTTTGCTACTCAATTCGATTGAAATAAAGAGAAAGTTCGAAGAAGCTTTAGCCTCAGAGATAAGGAAATCCTTCAGTGAAACCATTACCGATCTCAATGCATTTTCAGAAGAGATACATAATTCAATATCAACGCCAAGGCCAGAACAGGGGGACCTAAGCTCATCAATATGTTTTGCCCTGGCAAAACTCGCAAAAAAATCGCCCACTGCAATCGCACATGAAATATCCTCAAAGCTGGAGGCAGATCCGGAAAAGGAAGATTTTATAAGTAGAATAAAAGACGAAAACGGATACATAAATCTCTGGCTGGACGAGGCAAAATATTCAAAACACGTTCTTGAAGCGATACTCTCCGAAAAAGAAAAATACGGGATTTCACGCATCGGTTCAGGCAGAAAAGTTATAATAGAATTTCCAAGCGTAAACCCGAACAAGCCATGGCATATAGGTCATCTTCGCAATGCTCTTCTCGGAGATTCGATCTCGAGGATATTCGAGGCAAATTCATATACTGTAGAACGGGAAGACTATATAGATGACTTAGGGCTGCAGATGGCTGAGATTCTATGGGGCAGGGATAAAATCTCGGACGGAAACGCAAAAAAATACGACACGCTTCTCGGAGAGGCATATGTAGAGATAAACAAGGAGATAACAGAGAAACATGCAGAAAAAGATATCAATGAAATACTAAAACGAATGGAGGATACGTCCAGCTCCGAATCCGTTGAAATAAGAAAGATTTCCGAAAAAAGCGTCAAGGCACAGTACTTAACTGCATTCTCATACGGCATATATCATGATGTCCTGATATGGGAGAGCGATATAGTCAGGGAGAAGCTGTTAAAACGCGCAATGGACTTTCTGGATGAAAAAAAGATAACCCAAAAATGCACTGAAGGAAAATATGCAGGCTGTGTTATAATAGCCGACAAAGAGGGCAGCAAGCATGCAAGCACAGAAGAGGAAGACGAGGAGAGCAGGAAGGTACTGATACGTAGCAACGGAGTAGCCACATATCTGGCAAAAGACCTCGCATTTCATATGTGGAAACTCGGAATCATAGACTGTTCCTTCAATTACTCCGAATTCATTGTACAGCCTAATGGAAAGGAGGCATACACCTCTTCAGAAAAAGGAAAGCCTATGAATTTCGGAAATGCGGATATTGCAATAAATATAATAGGCGCAGCGCAACAGCACCCCCAAAATCTTCTAAAAAGAATATTTGAAGAAGTAACAGGAGAGCAGCGCATACTTCATCTATCATATGGCGAAGTCAGCGTCAAAGGTGGGACACTGAGCGGAAGAAAAGGAGGATGGATAGGCACAACAAAGAGCTATACTGCGGACTCGCTTCTTGCTGAGATGGAAAAGATGACATTCGGAATAGTATCAGATGCGAAGAAGCCAAGAACCGACATAGATATGAAAGAGGTCTCGCACAAAGTGGCACTGGCTGCAATAAAATTCGAGTTTTTGAAGACGGATCCTGAAAAGAAGGTTCTCTTCGAATGGGACAAGGCTCTTGACCTCAACTCCAACAGCGGACCGTACTGCATGTATATGTATGCCAGGGCATCAAGGATACTGGAAAGAGCAGGAATCGACAAGGAAGACATCCTGCTTGCAGAAAAGGATTTCAAAAAGATAACAAGAGGCGAAGACTTCACGATAATAAAGCAGATAGGCAGAATGCAGGAAACCGTAGAGAAAGCCTGCAGGGAATACAAGCCAAGCATAATAGCTGCCTATGTTATGGAGCTATCCCTCATATTTTCAAATTTCTATGAAAAAATGCCTGTCCTCTCCGGTGAAGAATACAGAAACCTAAGGACAGGAATAGTTATGGCGGTAAAACAAGCATTATTTAATATGCTTTGTTTAATAAATATTGATACAGCAGAAAGAATGTAATGATAATGGGCCCGTAGCTCAGCTTGGATAGATCGGTTCCGTCCTAAGGAAAAGGCCGCGGGTTCAAAAGGCATTGCGGGAGACTGCACTGCCATGAAATTCCCGCCGGGCCCGTTATATCATCGTCTGGAATTATAAGGAATTGCATAATAATGGTATAAACATGCCTGCAAAGAAGGAAAACCTGATAAAGACACCCAGTGTCATAGTAAAGCCACTGGGCAGGACCGGCGGTCTCGACAGCATACACCTTGCCCTGGTATCTTTAGTTGTAATACTGATAGCAATACTGCTTGTCATATCCTTCTACAAACAATCTCCGCCAACCATTCTGCCTTCAAATGTCTCCACAAATACAACAAGCATTCTGTCATGCGAATACGGCGCAGCAAATGGGAGATGCATACTTCCACTGCATAATGAGAGCCAGATAAAATCATATGCTGAAGAGTTTCTGGCAGGTTACGATACTATAAACACATCACTCTCCCTGATTCCATATCTCTCAGAAGTAAATCTGATGAATCTCAGCTACAATCCTTCAAATCATTACTGGTATCTCTCATTTCCGATAGAAAATCCTTCAGGTGGAAAGCTTCTCCATTTCTCTCTGATGATAAATGACAGCAATGTATCTGAGATAATTCCTATGATACAGACCCTATCTCCTGCAGAATCAGCATATCAAGCTTCAGGAAACCTTGTGGTATCAAAAGGAGTTGTATCACTTTCAGGAAAGGTGGCCTGCGGCACTGTCTCTCCACTTCAGGTTTACTGGTTTGTTGACCCTTACAGCCCAGGAGGTATAAGCAGCCTTGCAAACATGACCTCTCTGCAATCAAAATACGGTTCAAAGATAAAAATCTCCCTTGAAATACTATTCACTCAATATTCACAGAGTGTAGCCAACACATACGGCCTAAACAAGACAATGCAGCTTGGAGATTATCTCTTCTGCTCTTCTGAACAGGGAGGCCAGCCATTCGTATCATTTACAAAGAGTCTTGAAAATTCATACTCAGGAAGCTACATCTCAAAGTCGGAATTGTCTGCTTATGCTTCAAATGCAGGATTGAATACAAGTATGATCAACTCCTGTATGAACTCCGCAGGCACATACATAAACAGGCAGGCAGTACTTGCAAAATACTACAATGTAATCTCATCGCCTATAGTTGTAACAGACTGTAGATATCTCTCACTTCCCCAAACTACGGCAGATGCTATCCAATATGCAAACTCCAGCATATGATCATATGCTGGATGGAAACGAAAAAAGCCCGGTCTATCCATCTTTCTCCGGTCTCTTGGCAAGAATTATTTATTGAACCGTGTATAAACTTTTTGGTATGTGTCCAATGTTCCTATATCAAACCATTCTCCTTCGTTTATTACCGCATCTATCTCTGTCTTTTTTATAAGCCAGCTCAGAAAGTACCCGGGAGCATCAGGATTATTACCATCTGAAAGGTACTCCTTAAACCTTAAAACTATATCTTTAGGATAGAGGTAGACTCCAGTACTTGCCATTGTGGAAGAAGGACTCTCTGGTTTTTCATCAAATCTGACCACTCTGCGTCCTTCAAGCTGGACTATTCCGAACTTTTTTGCCTCTTCAGTTAATTTCACATCATGTACGCATATAGTTACCTTCTTTCCCGAATCAAAAAATTCCTTAATGGCTCCAGAGAGCTTCCAGCTGTAAAAATTATCTCCGGCAACTATCATCATATCATCTTTTATTCCTGCATTCTCAATGGCATATTCAATGCCTCTTATGGCTCCCAGCTTGCCTTTATGCTCTGTTGTCGGTTCTACGATCAACTCAATTTCCTTTCGGAAGCCCGAGGCCTTCTTGTTTTCCATCCAATACCTGAACTGTGATTCAAACTTCTTATTAGTCGATATTATTATCCTGTTTATATGCTGGCAGTCTTCAATACCATCGACTATATTATCAATTATAGGTCTGCCTCCTATAGGCAGCAATGGTTTCGGTATGAACAGGGTTATAGGTTCAAGACGTGTAGCATAGCCGCCGCATAATACTAAAAGATCCATAGTTCCACTTACTCCTTATATTTATCATATATTATCATACATATTAATTTTTATAAATGTACCTGGTCGTTTCGGAAACATAGGAAATAACCAATCCGATTGAAAGCAACGCATCACATAATTCCCATTTTAATTCATACCTGCCTTGCCGGGTCCAGTATTCTTTCAAGAGTCTTTCTGTCAAGTACCCCAAGATCAAGGCAGACATCTATGACCTTTCTCTTTTCCTTGAATGCCTTTCTGGCTATCATTGCGGCTTTGCCATAGCCTATATATGGCGACAGTGCAGTCGCTATTGAGGGATCCATCTTCAGATATGTTGATGCCTTTTCCCTGTCTGCCTTTATGCCTGCTATGGCCTTCCTTGCAAATATCTCGATACCATTGGTGAGTATCTTTATAGAAAATAATATGTTAAATATGATTACCGGCTCAAAGACATTTATCTCAAGCTGCCCTGCGCTGACAGCTTCCCTCACTGTTGTTCCGTTTCCTATTACCTGGAAGCATACCATATTCATCATCTCAGGTATGCTTGGATTTATCTTGCCTGGCATTATGGACGAGCCAGGCTGAACGGCCGGCAGCAGAATCTCGGCTATGCCTGAATTAGGACCAGATGAAAGAAGCCTTATGTCATTGGATATCTTGCCAAGAGCAACGGCAGTCTCAACCAGCGAATCGCTAAGGCTTAGATCATCTATCCTGCTCTGCATTCCGGTGAATATATTGGAGGAAAGCCTGAAGTCTGCCTTAAATGCCTTGCGTATCTCAGCTATCATATTTTCCTTGTATCTCTTTCCCGCATTGAGTCCCGTGCCTACCGCTGTGCCTCCTATGGGCAAGCTGAGGAGAAGCAGGCGCGAGAATTCAAGCGACTTTATTGCATTACTGGCTTCCCCCAGATATCCTTTGAACTCTTCGCCCATGCGTATAGGAACAGCATCCTGAAGATGCGTCCTTCCTGGTTTTATTATTTTCATAAATTGCAGGCGTTTGGAGTCAAGGGTTTTCTCAAGCACTTTCATGCTCTTTATAAGGGAATCCATTGCAAGATAAGAAGCAATATTCATTGCTGTAGGGAATGTATCGTTTGAAGACTGGGACATATTCACGTGGTCATTGGGGTGCACTATAGCGTAGTCGCCTTTCCTGCCTCCAAGGATCTCTATGGCCTTGTTAGCTATCACTTCATTTACATTCATATTTGTGCTAGTGCCTCCTCCGGCCTGAAACACATCGACAACAAACTGATCCATCATATTTCCTTTCAGTATAAAATCGCAAGCCCCCACTATCGCATCCTTTCTCTTCTTGTCCAGCTTCATCGCATTGAAATTTGCAATAGCAGCGCATCTTTTCAGCATTACATATGTATTAATAAACTCCTCCTGTAATCGTATTCCCGATACTCTAAAATTATCTACAGCTCTGGCTGTCTCAGAGCCGTAATAAGCCCCAGAAGGCACCTTAACCTTTCCAAGAACATCTTTTTCCGTTCTATAACTTGAGACCATATAAACTACCAACTCTTAATCAGATATCTTATCTTCTCCTGCAAACATCTTAAATTTTAATGACTGTATAGCAGCAGCAGGATCCACTCCCTTAGGGCATACTTCCGAACACGCGCCTGCAAATTCGCATCCCCATGCGCCTTCAAGGCTATTTGCAAGGTTTAGCCTTTTAGGTCCTTTCTGGTCTCTTGAATCCATGGCATATCTATATACCTGGGAGAGCGCCTGCGGCCCTATGAAATCCTTGTTCGAATTTGCCACAGGACATGCATCCTGGCATAAACCGCACATTATACAATATGAAAATGGAAGATAAGCGTCCCTCTCTTCCCTGCTTTGATTATATATCGAAGTCGCATTCATCTGCTCTTTTTTGTTTTCCCTAAACAATCCTGGGTGTATCTTTTTATGACTGCTGAAAAAATAGTCAAAATCAGTCACAAGATCTTTGAGAAGCGGATGCGCCCTCATAGGCTCTACCTCTATCCTATCCTCTTTTGCAGTATCAAGAAGTGGTGTCTCGCATGCAAGCGACGGTTTACCATTTACTACCATGCCGCAAGAGCCACATATCCCCATTCTGCAGCTGTATCTTACCGCAAGCGAGCTGTCCTGCTCGGATTTTATGGACAACAACGCATCAAGAACTGTTGTAAACCTGTTTCCCTTAACTTTATAAGTATGGGCTTCCAGCCTCTTTCCTCCGAGATTAAACCTCTTTACTGTCACATCTAGGACTTTTTCTCCTCTGCCATGTTTTATCCGTGTCTCCTTTGACGAAACGGTAACCTCTCGAGAAAGGCTGTTTATACTCCTCTTTTTCTGTGAGTACACCTCTTTGAAGCCTATCATGCAATAGACTAAAAGCCCCAGCGCAGTAAGAATCTCTATAATACCTGTAAACTTAAGATAACCAAAGGCAATCAATATGGTCTCGAGAACAAAAAGTAAAGGCACAGCTACCATAGATGCATAAAACAGAACCATATAATCGGAAGCCTTCATATAAACCACACAAATACAAACACAACAAAGAAGAATATCCAGACTATAAGTCCCATGTAGGGCAATGTCTCGTAGAAACCTGTATTTGGATCCCTTTTCTGTGTTTTCATATAATACTCGTTAAATTTTCCGAAAGCGGAGCCTTTGCTTGAAACCAGCGATAATGCCTTGAAGGCATCAAAAAGCTGGGGTGTGAAAAGTATCCATGCTATCAAAACCAGAATTCGTGATATCAGGATAATTCCTGAAATTGGAAATACAATACTTAGAAGAAGGAATATGGCAGCCAGAGGCGCTTCGAATATAAGAATCCTGAAGGATACCATATGTGCAAGAGCGTTCTTGTCAAATCTCCACAGCCTGAATATATTCGACTGCCTTCCCCTTATATCATATGAGTTTTCCATAGCACCATCAATAAATCCTAGGCTCCGGTTTCCATTTCAATATCTTGACAGGGAGATAAGATATCTTCATGCCACTGCCTTCCTTCGATATTATTGTATGCTTAAGCCAATTCCCATCATCACGCTCAGGATACTCTATTACTGAATGTGATCCTCTGCTCTCCTTTCTTCTCAATGCCGCTTCGGCTGTAACTGCTGCAAGTTCCAAAAGGTTCCCTATCTCCAGCACATTTGTAAGGTTAGTGTTATAAGTTCTTCCCCTGTCCCTGAGATAAATATCAGAAAATCTTTCCCTAAGCTCTGCTATTCTCCTAATTCCTTCTTTCATCTCGGACTCTTTCCTGTACACGAAAAAGTGCGAATCCATAGTCTCCTCAAGCTCTGCCTTTATCTCATAGGGATTGTTTTTTCCTGAAGATTCAATGATCCTATTCAATCTTGCTTCTTCATTTTCAGCATGCTCCATGAATTTCTTATCTTCAGTATTTTCAGACATTTTCTTTATATATTCTGCAGCTTCTTCTCCGGCAATCCTTCCCCATATGGCACACTGGCTGAGCGAATTGCTTCCCAGCCTATTGGCTCCATGCACACTGACCGAAGCGCACTCTCCTACTGCCCATATTCCTTTTGCCGTATTTCCTTCAGAATCAAGAACCCTTCCATTTATGTCAGTATCTATTCCACCCATAGTAAAGTGTGCTCCGGGCCTTATAGGTATGAGGTCTTTGCCAGGGTCCAGTTTAAGCATCCTCTTTGTTATTTCAGCAATCATAGGCAGTTTCTCGCTAAGTTTCTCGCTGTCTATATGCCTCAAATCGAGGTTTACATATTCAAAGCCGTATTCGTCACTTGAGAAGCCCCTGCCTTTCTTTATCTCAGTCATTATGGATCTTGATATTATATCCCTCGGAGCAAGCTCCATCTTAGATTTCGCATATCTTGCCATGAAGCGCTCTCCTTTAGAATTTCTAAGATATCCTCCCTCTCCTCTCGCAGCTTCAGTGATGAGGATGCCGCTGGGCACCAAAGCGGTGGGGTGAAACTGCACAAATTCCATGTCTTTAAGCGCAAAGCCAGCATTAAAGAGAAGCGCTATGCCATCTCCTGTAGTTGAATATGATGTTGTTGTAAATTTAAATATCCTTGAAAAGCCTCCCGTAGCGACTATCACTGCCTTACCTTTAAATGCAACTGTCTCCCCGTTGCCTATATTTATGGCAGTAAGGCCTGCAAACCTCTTCTTTTCAATAGATACGGAAGTGACGAAATGCTCATGATATATATCTATGTTCTTGTTTTCAAGGATACGGTCATAAAGCGCTCTCATGATAAAGAATCCTGTCTTATCTGCAGCAAAAGCAGTTCTAGGTACACTCATTCCACCGAATGGCCTCTCTTCCACTTCCCCTTCCATGGTTCTGTTCCACGGAACTCCTATGTGGTCAAGATATTTTATCTCATTCGGGGCTCTCTCCGCAAGCAACTCTACAGCGTCCTGATCAGCGAGATAATCGGAGCCTTTTATTGTATCATATGCGTGAAGTTCCTTCGAGTCTTTGTTTACTTCCGGGTAGAGAACACCTGAAATTCCCCCTTCTGCAGAAACGGAATGGCTTCTCATGGCATGCAGTTTTGATATAACGCATATCTTAAGACTCCTCTCTCTTTCGCTGGCATGTATTGCTGCCTTGAACCCTGCAATTCCACTTCCGAAAACTATCAGATCATAATCGAGCTTCTTCATATCTACCTTCTTAATAAATCCGAAATAACTAAATTACTAACCCGAAATTAAAATTATTCCGAAATTAAAACTATTGGAAAAAGAATCCAAGATTCTTTACAGGATGCATAGCAGAAAGTCCATGTACACTAATCACAGTATGGACGAGTATGTGCCATGGCCTGATTTCATACTGCGTTAAAACACCAGTCCAAATTTTTACAAATTTGCAGAATGCCACTCAAATAATCAAGTATATAATCCTTCTCATCCTCTACTCTACTGTAAAATATAGTAATTATACAAACCATCGGCATACGTTTACACCGGCATACGTGGGTTTCATGATCTCCACGCAAATATCAGCTTGGAACAATCAAGAGGGAAATAAGTGAATAATTGTAATTGCAAGACAGATTTCTTCAAGACAATCGGCTATAACTATTCAATCTTCCTCTCAACAATCCTGATAATCTCAGCTGTCCTAATCATCTCTCTGGTGTCCGTATCTCACGCATCCTCTAATTTATCATCTACCCACCAACCAGGCATCACAGAAAATGCCACGCTAGAAATCATCGGCCTTCCTCCAGGCTCAAACTATTCCCTTCAGACAGACTCGCAAGTAGGATTAAACTTCACAATGCATAAATTTTCAATCAAAAACTACATAAGCACCTTCCAAATCCCTATCAACACGCTTGTAGCGAATAGCCTTAGTGGAAATGTCCCTTATGAATTTGTATCAAACACGATAACTTACAACGGAATAACATACGACCTAAACAACGCGAGCAATCTAATACCGCAGGCAATCTCGGTCTCAAAGCCGAACATATTGTATTTCTTCACCTCCTTCAATGCCCTTCAATGGCTTCCCTGGCAGGCTAATGCCTTGGAAGCCATTGGGATAAATTCAAACTCTCCAATAAACATGGGTCTAATTCAGAACCAGTCCGCCACGCTTCCCTACGGCTCGCTCTACGGCAATTCAAAACCCATCCCGGCCGGATCTGACAAACACAACGCAACCTACAACCAGACCTACGGCTCAGTCCAGTTCAACAATTTTCAGGTAAGCAAGAACCAGAGCTACGCAAGCATCAAGCTAAGCTCCAAGCTATTCAACGAGACGCTGACCGAGCCTGGAACCTACCACCTTCCAGTTGCTGTCTACCACGGCTGCTGGGGCTTCGGCCCAGGCACAGAATGCTCTCCACTCACAATCACAGTAACCATCAAGAGCAGGCTCATAGGTCAAAACAGGGTGCCATTCAATGCTCTAATCAGGGTAGGCTCAAACACAATACTAAACTTCTCTGACAACAGTTCAAATTCAATAGACATAAGCAAAAACTTCAGCCTGAGTCCCAATGAGGCCTACAACTTCACCTTCGAGGGATTGGGAAACTCGAACTACAGCTACGACGATCCTGTAGTCACTCCAGCCAACATCCTCTACTACATCCCCGTAAACATCATCAACACTCAGAGCACAGCCGTAGCTGCAAACACGCCGATAGCCATAGGAACAAGCTCATCAGGTAGCATCATAGGATTCAACGTATCACCATATTCATCCTATCTTGCCGGCAATCTTATGAACACGGAGTTCTTCTACGCCAACGGCACAATAGTCCCAAGCTGGCTGGAAGGAAACATTCTTAATGAGGAATCAACATCCCTATCAACATCAGCCAACGTGCTCTGGTGGGTTAATTTAGGAGCGAACTCAATCAACGAGCTGCCAGCATCAATGACTACACCATACACCATCTATCTGGGAATAGCAAGCTCAAGCACAAGCCTGATGAACGGAGTGAGCACAGGAGAAGCCCCCCAGCTAACCTGTGCGAACCCAGCCGTGACTGCGAAATGCTCAAACTATGCCGAATACGATAACGGAAACAGCATCTTCAGCTTCTATAGCAACTTTGCTGGAACTACGCTTCCTTCAGACTGGCTTGACACAGGGGCTGTAGGCTATACTGTTGATAATGGAATCCGGATTACAAGCTATCCAAACGGCAACTCCTATATAAATGCCACAGTCGCCGCATTCAAGCAGGGAACTGTTATTGATGCTTTGTTTACTTTTTCTGCTTCTTATTATGCTGATTTTGAATCAGGCGCAATAGGCACTGGTGGAATATACGGCGCGAATGTGCTTATGATATTAGGAGACGGCCAGAATTTAGGAAGTAGTAACCCAGGTGTCTATACTGGGACTGGAAGTAGCGATTATTATGCAACTGACTATATCTATCCTCCAGCATCTAATACTCCTCAAGTTTTCACAATTGTTTACAACGCAAGTTATCAGTATGCTGGGCCATACGACACATGGGCTTTACAGAACTATACTAATCTTTATCCTAAACCAGGACAGTATGGTGCAACCTATATGTATCCTTCAGGCTTTCCTATGTTTCCAGCTGTGGCTGGAACAGTCTATGGAGCACAAAATCCTACAAACCAGAATACCACATGGATAAGGGTAAGAATAAATCCTCCAGACGGGGTTATGCCAAGCACAAGCCTTGGTTCAATCGCCGGAGCTGGCAACTCTCTGCTTGCAGGTCCTATCACGCCTTACTCACCTACAATAGACTTGGGGCAGTCAGTCAATCTAATTTCTTCTGCTTCAGGAGGGACTTCTCCATACACCTACCAATGGTATACTACTACAACAAATTCAGGTTTTTGTTCATCATCTTATACTG
>JAJZKQ010000009.1:26723-28619 GCA_021804095.1 Microcaldota archaeon
TCACCTACAATAGACTTGGGGCAGTCAGTCAATCTAATTTCTTCTGCTTCAGGAGGGACTTCTCCATACACCTACCAATGGTATACTACTACAACAAATTCAGGTTTTTGTTCATCATCTTATACTGCACTCTCAAGTGCAACATCAGCAAGCTATGTTGCTTCTCCCATTGCCACAGGTACTTCTAATTACTGTTACATAGTCACAGATTCAGCAACTCCTAATGCGATTTCAGCTTCTCCAATAGATACTGTAACTGTCAATTCCGCACTCGGAACTCCGTCAATCTCACCTTCATCTGCAACCTACGATTCAGGACAATCAATTTCAATTACAGCATCTGTCTCAGGCGGAACATCGCCATACACCTACCAATGGTACAACGATACATCAGGAACAGGAGTCGCAATCCCAGGTGCGACATCAGCAACATTCACGAAAACCGCAAGCGCAACCGCACAGACAGTCAAATACAACGTCACAGTCACAGATTCAGCTTCAACACCAGAATCTACCAACTCCATTACAGGTTCATACACAGTCAATCCGCAAATGACTGAGCCCATAACAACCCCATCATCTCCAGAATATTTTGATTACGGACAAACTGTTAATTTTGATTCTTCATGGACAGGAGGAACTCCAAATTATGCGTATAATGTGATTGTTGTAAATAGTATAACTGATTCTTTTATAACAAACTCACATAACCCATCAAATAGTGAAACTCTTGCCAATTTCGCTTGGCCATTTCCATCTGAATATATTGGAAATACTGTTATAGCCAATGTTATTGTCACAGATTCAGCAACTACTCCCATTACATTAAATAGTGTTGAAAGTGGAACGGTGACATTAAATCCAGCACTGGTTCCAACCATTACAAATCCAAGCAACACCCTGTTGGATGTAGGACAATATGTGTGTTTCACAACAACGACTAATGGGGGAACTTCACCATACACTTATAATTTTCTAACAATCCAACAAAGCACAAATAGCATTGAAGGTAATATTTTATTCAGTTCTGTTACTGCTAATTCCAAATCAAATTGCGAACAGGCCCAAAATTCAATGGTAGGGCTGGGAAGCCTGATAGAGAATACGATAATTACCGATTCGGCCACAACGAATGTTGTGGCCAACACCATATATTCAAATCCATTTTCGGTCAAATCTGCCCTCACAGATTCATGGAAAGTTTCAAATTCATTAATAGACGAAAACCAAATTCAGGTGCTATCCACAGATACAGGTGGAACCGGTACTTCTCCATACACGTACAATTTTCTAGTTTACAATTCAATCGGCTCTTTAGTCTACAATGCACTCTATACTGATATTCCAGGATCATCAAACAGTATTTCTTTTGTTCAAAATAGCATATGGGGGACAGGCACATTTACTGCCAATATCCTTATAACAGACAGCGCAACCACGCCTTCCGCAACAGCCAACACCTTAACTTATTCTGTCGGCTCTACATTGCTGGCAGATGCAATCATTCCTTCATCTCCAACAATAGATTCAGGACAGAGCGTGACATTGACCGCAAACCCATCAGGCGGAACAACTCCATATACATACCAATGGTATAGTGGAACATCCTCAACATGCTCATCCGACACTGCGATTTCAGGCGCAACTTCATCCACATTCTCCACAAGTCCAACATCAAACACATACTACTGCTACAAAGTCACGGATTCCGCAACAACTGCAACATCTGCGACATCAGGAACTGACCTCGTGACTGTCAATTCCGCATTATCAGTTTCAATTTCTCCAACATCCGCAACCTATGATTCAGGACAGAGCGTCTCCCTGACCGCAAACCCTTCAGGAGGCACATCACCATATACCTATCAATGGTACAACGACACATCAGGAACAGGA
>JAJZKQ010000010.1 GCA_021804095.1 Microcaldota archaeon
TTCAAATATTCCGGTTGTGACCGCATACCTTCTCTCATCTTCAGGGAAGGTTATTTCCACAAACCAATACATGCAGAACCAGATGCCTGCAATAATCTCAGTAACAAGTCCTGAGTATGTGGTATTCTCATTTGCATGCGGCTTCACTTCAGGAGGCAGGTCATACAACTTTGCGGATAACGTATATGGGGTTGGAATGACCGACAGCTGCGGAAGCAACTACACTCTGATAGGGGGCGGAAGAACAATCATCTACTCGGAAACGGCAAACACCGAAAATGTTACAAAAACCCCCAATGTTACTATTACAGTAACTAAGGAAAAACCCATCCTTGAATTTGTAAAGGAATGCGGAGATTCTCAATATAATGCTTCCCTTCCCAACATATGTACTACAGAAGCTGAAATCTCTACTCTTGGGAATCAGCTTAAAGCCGAACTATACCTAAACAATATCCTTGTAGGCAATACCTCTACAATAATAACTGACAATGTAAGTCTGCCTGGAAACTATACCTTCCACTTTGCAACCCAAGGAAACGGGAATTATACCAATGCAAGCATATCCTACACGTTCGCTATAAGCCCACCAGAAAACATCTCAAAACCTTCACAGAACAAACAGCAACTGCCAAAAGTCCTTTTGATAAATCTCCGCAACCAAGCCTCCACCAACTTAAATAATCTCTCCGTATCAAAGAACATTACAGTCGAAATAAACTCCACCAATGAGAAAGCGCTGATAGGCATATCTTCAGAAAATCAGACAGGCCCATTCTCAATGAAGATAATCAACGCAACAAACATCTCTACACCTCCACCTGCAGGCACGAAGGTAATATCTGCAATTAATATTACCCTGTATTCAAATTCATCCAAAGGCATGACTTTGAATATGACCTTGGGTTATTCCTGCAATGCCGGATTCAAATCTGTCAGCCCATACATACTTGAGAATTCCACTTGGAAGCCAATTCCCAACTATCGCATAAACAATTCCACATGCCAAGTATCTTTTGAGATACCTTCCGATCCGATAGTGGGCCTCCTGGCAGTTCTTCCTTCACACACCGTGAACAATTCAAGCGGGTCGGTTGTCCTATGGGCAATTATTATTGTGATTATAATAATCCTGGTAGTTATCTACCTAAAAAGGCCGCAGCAGAAAGGATTCAAGTAGCAAAAAGGCAAGACAAACCAGATCCGGGCCATTTGGCAATGCATATAAATTTGAAGCATCTATCAAATAGATAAGAACGGGCATAGAATGGCAGCAGGAAACATGAAAAACCACGGTAAAAGTTCATCAGACCTCAGTAGCAAAGCCAACCGGGCTTTTGCAAGAATACTCGCATCGGCGAAACCCCACAATGAAAAGATGGGCGAACTGCTTTCAACTGCACTAAAGAATAATATTCCAATGCACAAGCTGGAGTCATACATTGATCCTGAAAGCGCAGCTGCTGCAAGAAGGCATTTCATAGAGCGAACAGCCGGTACGGATTTAAGTGCGATAGGCTCATCAAATCTCGATTATTCCCTAATATCAGGCAAAAATGCAGAAAATGTCATAGGCTATACACAAATGCCACTTGGGATTGCAGGCCCAATACTAATAAAAGGAGAGTATGCAAAAGGCGAATTTTATGTGCCTATGGCTACTACTGAAGGCGCTTTGATAGCCAGTGTGAATAGGGGCATGAAAGCCATAACCTCTTCAGGCGGAGTAAAGACTATAGTAATCAAGAATGCAATGACAAGGGCGCCTGTCTTCGAATTCGATTCAATAGCAGAAGTTTCAGATTTCCTCGCATGGGTAAGAGAAAACCATGAGGCAGTGAAGGCAGCTGCAGAGGCTACCACCTCACACGGCAAACTTATTGATGTAATGCCGTTTGTAATGGGTGCAAATGTCTGGCTCAGGTTCTCATTCGATACCGGAGACGCAATGGGCATGAATATGGTTACAATAGCGAGTGAAGCCGCATGTGAATATATAGAGAGCAATTTTAAGAAGGCAAGGCTAGTCTCAATCAGCGGCAACATGTGTTCAGACAAGAAAAACTCCTCAATAAATCTCCTATTTGGCAGAGGAAAGAGTGTGATCGCAGAGGCCATCCTGGAAGAAGAGACAACACGCGAAATGTTGAAAGCGACTCCTGAAGGCATACATAACCTAAACCTCAAGAAAAACCTTCTGGGAAGTGTAAGGGCAGGAAGCAACAACCTAAACGGGCATGCAGCCAACATGGTGGCGGCTGTCTTTGCAGCTACAGGTCAGGACATAGCACAGGTGGTTGAAAGCAGCAGCTGTTTCACCATCACCGAACTAAAAGGAAGAAAACTCCACATATCCGTCACAATGCCTTCCATAGAGGTAGGCACAGTCGGCGGCGGTTCAGGCCTTCCAACACAAAAAGAGGCACTTTCTATACTGGGCGCATCGGGAAGCGGCAAGACCAAAGGCTCAAACTCGCTGAAGCTTGCCGAAATAATCGCATCGACAGTACTGGCAGGAGAACTCAATCTTCTTGCTGCACAGTTCTCCAGGGAATTGGGCAAGGCCCACAGCAGGTTAGGAAGGAACAAAAGCTAAGCATACTCGATAATCGGCTCCTAGAAAAAATAAAGGCAGCGACTCAAAAAAAGAAGGAGGCAGGTTCCTGCCTCCCTTTCTGGGTGTGTCAGACTACGCCTGACACTATAATACTCCAGGAAAAATATATAAATCTATTACTTAAGTATAATTAAGAGTAGTAAGATATTTATTCTTATACTTAAATATATAATTGCAGAAATGCGAGCCAACGCTATATAAGAACGGCAGGGGCAGGTCATGTCTGTATCTCTTTCTGGGTGAAAACACGGGTAGTGGAAACTATGGGACTGGGAAAAATGAAAAGCTGCGCAAAGAGCTTCTGGTATCGCTTATGGATAGATATAAGGAGATAATATCTACAATAAGCGACTATGAGCGGTCTTGGCCTGAAGCAGAACTTTCTGCAAAGGCAGATATGGTACTAGATTGCATATCTGACCTGCTAAGGCATAGATCCATCAGGGAAGTTACGGCCTCATTGGAGATGTCAGGGATAATCGGACATAAAGAGGCCGCATATTTCTACGGAAAGAAGAAAAAGCAGCAAATCATAAAGGAGGCGCAAGCCTCCTCCAGCCCCCCTACCTGTGTTTTCTCACATATGGTGAATTCACCACAGTGCATAAACCAGCATGCATAAACTGTTCAAGAAACAAGCACGCCTCAATTACCTGCTTGCAATGGCAAGGGATACAATGTCCTCAAAAAAGATGTGGATAATTTTCCTGTTTATGATCTTGAAACCCATACTTTCAATATTTTTTGCAAGAACTTCCAGATTGCCTAAAGAACTGGCATTAAGTATTATAATCCCTTTATCATCCAAGTGCTCTCTTGCTTCCGAGAGGAATCTTACTGAAACCTCTATTCCAGTAGTTCCGCCGCTCCATGGATTATACTCCATTTCTTCATCCGGTTTTTCATTTCTTAAGTAAGGTGCATTGAATATTATCATACCGAATTTCATACCTTTAGGTATTTTAGAAAAAAGGTCGCTTTTAATGAATCTGGCAACCACATTGAGCTTCTTCCTGTTCAAATCAAAATTCTCCGCAGCAAGCTTCAACGCATTCTCATCAACGTCCAGGAAAATAATATGGCCTTTTTTCATAAAGTTAGCTGCGACCAGGCCCAGGATTCCGGATCCGGTCCCAACATCAATAACATTTGATTTTGCTTCATCCAAGAATGGCAGGCATTCGGCTATCATCTGTGCAGAAAGAAAGGAATCGTCAGAAGGTTTGTAGACACCTTCTTCCGTGCGTATCTCCATGCCCATATACTCCATGTTTATTGTTTGCCAACTGAAATATAATAATCTGACTCCGCTGCAAATAAGCCTTGAAGACATCAAATATGGAATACTTATATATCTGAAAAACAGGATTATATCAGGTGGCAACTGCCATCCATGGTACAATAAATGAAAAAACATAAGCTTGTTGAGTCAAACCGAACCCTGAAAATTGCTTTGGAAGACGTATTAAGGGAGAATGAAAAGATGAGCAAACAGGTAATGCAACTAGAAGAAGAGATAAAAAGGCTCAAAAGAGTCTCAACTACTGACTCTATGACTGAACTAGGAAACAAAATGGCATTCAACGAAATATTCGAATCCGCAATATGTGATTACCTTACATCAGGCAAAAAATTTACCATTGCAATAATAGACCTAAATGACCTTAAGAAAGCAAATGACATCGAGGGGCATGAAAAAGGAGACAATCTAATAAAATCAGCAGCGAGGGTAATGCAACATACTATAAGAAACAATGACTATGCCTTCAGGATAGGTGGAGACGAATTCGCAATAATTCTTACCGGAATAGAAAATGGGCGCCCATTCGAAAGAAGGCTTCATGATCTTGCAGAAAAATCAGGCATAGGCCTCTCAATAGGCTGGTCAAGCACCTCACACCTAAACAAGTCATACATATCTTCAAGCAGTATAAAAGAATTCCTTTTCGGACTTGCAGATTCCAACATGTATAAACAGAAGTCAGCTTTGAAAAAGAAAGCCCTAAAGAGGCAATAATAAAAACCCTCTGATCTATTTTTATCTTTTTCCTGCCAATTCATAATGCTAAAACTATACTCGAGGTAATGAACTGGACGATACGCCGGCATGGATGATTGCAGAGGAGATACTATCCAAGGCAGAACGGATTCTTATGGAATCGGCGCTTGAACTTCTGCGCAGCCAGATAAAATCCGGCACCATAAAGGTCGATGGAAATTTTGCTGCCTCCTCCGAGACAAATGCCGAAGCCGAGCGCGATCTATTCATTATGGAGAAGCTCATCGCAGACGAAGAAAACCTCTATCACAGATATCAAAATCTTGTCTCATCTGTAGAAAGCGGGAAAGAGGCTAATACCCATATAATTGAGCGAATGGAAGAGATAAAGAAATTTCTACTCTCAGTATCACAGATATCCTTGACTGTAGCCAACGCAAAAATATTCCGGAACTGGTTTCCAGATGCAGGCAGTAAAATGTCCATAAAGGATCCTGCAGAGATACTCGATCTAACAGCAGCGCAAAAGCAAGAACGCATATCAGCACTGGAATTCTTTGTGGAAAATAAAAAATTTATTAATTCTGAGATATTTATGCCTGAGGAAACAGAAATATTGAAAAAAGCTTATTCTGCCTTGGAAAAAGAAAACTCCAATAAGGTGCAAAAATGATGAGACTAGGCTATCACGTATCTGCGGCCCAGAGCATAGATCTCGCATTTGACAGGGCATTGGCATTAGGATGCAATACGATGCAGATATTCATAAGCAATCCACGCGGTTGGGAGATAAAAGAAATACCCAAAGAAGCAAAAGAAGCTTTTATTGCCAAATCCAAAACCGGAGAGGTGAGCCCTGTTGTTGCACACATGCCATACCTTCCCAATCTCTCCTCTACTAACGAGTCAACTTATTCAAAATCCATAGAAAATCTAAATAAAACCCTCTCGCTGTGTTCTGAACTGAGCATAAAATACCTTGTTACCCATCTCGGAAGCCATCTCGGAAAAGGGACAGAGATAGGAATCAGGAATGTTGTAAATGCAATCAATAAAGCCAAGATAGGCGATGAGGTAACACTACTTCTTGAAAATACTTCAGGAAGCAAAAACAGCGTAGGCTCGACCCTGGAGGAACTTGCTGCAATACGCGAAGGCTCAGATAAAAAAATAGGCTTCTGCCTTGATACCTGCCATCTCTACGCTGCCGGATATGACATAACCAAAAAGGAGGTATTAGAGGAGATAGACAGAAAACTGGGTTTCAAAGATGTATACCTTTTTCACCTAAACGATTCCAAATTTCAGCTTGGCTCTCATCTTGACCGGCATGAAAATATAGGCAGGGGTTATATAGGCAAGGAGGGATTCTCAAGATTCTTTTCCTACAGAAAAATACTTGCCAAGCCATTCATTATGGAGACCCCTCAAGAATCGAGCGAAGAACTATTACTGGTAAAGCAGTTATCCGGAAATCACTGATTCTAATCAAAAATGTCCCTATTTCAGACTTACGTGACGTCATAAACCGCTTAATGTTTATTATGGTGTATATATGATATTCAAAAAAACAAAATACCCGATAACGATAATCAAAAAACTAGAGCTCAAGCGAATCTATCATGGCGACTATTCAACATGGAAATGGAAAAAACCCATCTTCCAGAAAAGATTCAAGTTGGAGGGCCGAATGAATCCGCATGTTGTAATAATCGGAGAAAGCGGCGGCGGAAAATCGAACGCATCAAGGATAATCATAAAAGAGATCGCAGAGACGGGCGCAGGGCTTCTCATACTTGATCCTAATGGTGATTACCTTGGGCTCGCAGACAAAATAGGCGCAGATGTCTATGATGCCTCCCGCTCCAAGGTAAACTTTCTAGACCTGGACGGTATGGATGAAGAAGAACGCATAGGGGAGACAACATCCATGCTCTCAAAACGATTAAGACTTGGATATGTGCAATCCTCACTGCTGAAAAGATGCATTGGATATACCTACTGGGTAAGCAAGCCTAAAAACAGAATTCCCACCGTATCTGATCTAATGCTGACACTAAAACGCTTTGAGGCAAAAGCAGAAGGCTCAGAATTAAGAACACTATCGCTCCTCACTGAACGCATATCGCTAATAAACTCCAGAAAGCATGGTCGTCCTATAAACATTGGAAAGATAATGGGATCCAGGAGCATATTTCTGCTGGGAAGCATGCATACTGAAGAGGCGCAATCAATATATATGGAAGCCTTGCTTCGCAAGATATACTCATCAATGCTTGGCAGTGGATACAATCGCAAGCCATTCTATATAGTGATAGACGAGGCAAGAAAGATAAGCGGCAGCGTAATTCTAGGAAGGCTCGCGGCCGAAGGCAGAAAGTATGGTCTTGGCATAGTTTGTATATCCCAGAAGGCAGAAGAGATAGACGGGAAGGTCATGAGCAATTCCTCTACTATAATCTCTTTTTACCAAAGGGAGCCTTCAGAATTAAACTACATCTCAAATTATATCTCAGGAGGTTCCGAATCCGGAAGGCTCGTTTCGGTAAAATCCGGAATAAGAAACCTCAGTGTAGGAAAAGCAATAATCCTGGATTCACGTTATACGGATCCAATAATGGTAAAATTTGAGTCTTCCGATATTGAAAATTTCTCTCTGAAGTATTGCATTGAGAACCTGTCTTACAATGCCATTGAAAAAAGACTGCTTATCGGCAATCTTCACGGAATGCAGATCAGCGATATCGATATTCAGAATGCAATATCTAGCCTAATCTCAGAAAAAATACTCTACGAGCATAATGGCTGGTATATATCAAACCCAAGAAATTCCCCAGAGCATGATATCACAGTACATCGCATATCTGAGAGACTCAAGGAATATGGAATATCTAATGAAATATACAACTCTTCATACGGGCCTGATCTAATCATATACTCGAAAGGCAGGCGTATTGCCATAGAATATGAAACCGGAAAGAAAAATATAAGCGATGTCACTCACATGCTGGAGTACAGAAAAAAGAGTTATCCTAAGATAATTCTCACTGTAAACGATCTTCATTACCCCAGATATTCTTCAATGCCTGATATTACAACATTAAGAATTTCAGACTTTTTCATCAGGAATCCAGAAGAATACCTATAAACTTGCAGCATAACCTGCATCCTGCATTCTACATCTTGCGTATGTTGTAAATATGATATTCTTTGACGTGCTTCATTCCGTTGTCATATAAAAACTCCATGTCTGCACCTTTTCCTTCAAAAAGCAAAGGCAGCCAATATCTGTCATCTTCCCACATCTTATCTAATGGAAGCTTATCCTTGCTGAACCATCTTACTTCTCCTTCCTCCCCTCCCACTGCCTTTCCAGAGACTCCTGTTACCAAAAATACATGTCCTATTCCAAGAATCTCTTTTTTTGAACCTTTATAGAATCTCACATTTCCAAACTTCTTCATTTTGGTCACAGTAAGCTCCGACTCCTCTTTCACCTCTCTTATTAAGCCCTCTTCAGGAGTCTCCCCATCCTCAATCTTGCCTCCCAAGCCATTCCATTTGTTCTTGCTTATGTTCCTCCTGCCAAATTTAAGCAGAACCTTATTGCCTTTAGTTATCATGCATAATGTCCATTTCTGCATAGTATCCATAATATAACTTTACTTAAATTCATATATTCTTCAATTATTCTGCTTCATACACTATTTCATTTTTTTTTATCATTATCTTATCCTTCTGATTTTTGCCGCATTCAAACAAATTCTTATTGAAACCGGATCACAGATAAACATTAAAACAGAGAGCTGCAATAATAACTTATGGAATTTTTAAAATTAGGAAATACAGGAGAAAAAGTTCCTGTTATAGGAATGGGGACATGGAAGTTAAGACAGGACGGAATATCCGCACTTAGAACAGGCATATCACTAGGCTCAAACTTCATAGATACGGCAGAGATGTACCAGACAGAAAAGTTTGTTGCGGAGATATTGAAGGAGGGCCGTGACAATGTATTCCTTGCTACAAAGGTATCACCGCACCATCTGAGGTATGACGATGTGATAAAAGCATGCAATAGCAGTTTAAACACGCTAGGCATAAAAACCATAGATTTATATCAGATACACTGGCCCAATCCCTCCATTCCCATATCTGAAACGGTCAGGGCGATGGAAAAGCTGGTGTCAGAAGGCAAGATAAGGCATATAGGTGTAAGCAATTTCTCAGTAAAAGAGCTCAAGGAAGCCCAGGAAGCGATGAAATCAGAGGAAATAGTCTCAAACCAGATAGAATACAGCGTTACTGAAAGAGACCCAGAGTCAAGCGGAATGTCGGCATACTGCCTATCTGAAAAAATAACAGTCATAGCATATAGTCCATTAGGCAGCGGAAGCATACTTTCAAGCAATAACAAAAAGATTCACGAGAAGCTCAATGCGATAGGCTCAGAATATGGAAAGAGCGCAGCACAAGTCGCATTGAACTGGATCATATCAAAAGGAAATATCGTGGCAATTCCAAAAGCCAACAGTCCGGACCACATGAAGGAGAACATAGCGGCATCCGGCTGGAAACTCAAACCCGAAGACATCAGCGAGATAAACTCTTTTTTATAAAAGGCCGGTTTCATAGGAAGCTGGCCCGTCATATAATAAAAAAGACATCCGGAATCTGGTCCGGGCGCTTGACAGAGCACTACCGCTCAAAAACATAAACATTCCAGGCATTGAGAGGCAAAGCATAGCAGAGTGCGATGCTAACCTAAACTTACTAATATAAAAATTTTGCTTTACAAACTAAATTGTAATCCATGGCGTTATCGCAAAAACTAATTGTATACATATTCCTAATAGCTTTCATATTTGCTGTGGGGATATCCGGCACATACCTTATAGGACACTATGAAAAGGGTTTCAATGTGCCTATAAACTCAGGATTGACAGCAGCATACTACACCACTGTAACTCTATCCACTGTAGGCTACGGTGACATAGTTCCAGTCTCAAATACTGCAAGGATATTTACAATAATTCTCATTATAACCGGAATAGGTATATTTCTAGGAGCTCTGACCTCTATAACCAGCGAACTTGTAAATACAAGAGTGGAATACCTCACCGGAAAGATAAACTCGTTCGAAAAAAGGCTTCTTAGAAAGCATGTCATACTTGTGGGACTAGACTACATAAATGTAAGGCTGGCAGAAAAACTTAAGGAAAAAAATGCCAAATTCATAGTCTTAAGCTCGGACATCAATCTGGTAAAGCAGCTCAGGGATCAGAAAGGCTACCGGGCATTCGTTGTGGACGAGACAGATGAAAATGCAATGTCGCAATTCGAGTTCAAGCATGCGAAATCCATAATAATAGACATGAATGACAAATCCAAAATGGTCTATGCGCTTCTGGTAATAAGAAACATAGCAGAAAATTCCAGAATTGTCGCAATAGCAAGAACCCATGAAGACGAAACAAGGATAAGGGGAATGAAGCTCGGAATAGGGGTAATAAGCCCTGCAGAAATGGCATCAAACCTCCTCTCCCAAAAGATTGAAGAATTGTGAAGAGGTTCAACAGCTAGGGCCTTTCCTATGAAAGCAAAAATACTCAAGATAAACCGATCTAAACCTGACCTGTCTAAAATACATACTGCTGCAAACGCAATCAGAAAAGGGAACTTGGTGGTATTTCCAACTGAAACAGTATATGGGATAGGTGCAGATGCGACTAACGCATCAGCATGCAGGAGGATATTCAAGGCAAAAAATAGGCCTTCAGACAACCCCCTGATAGTCCACGTCTCGGACATAAAAATGGCAGTGGAGATAGCAATCATACCAAAGAAATACTATAAAACCATAGACGGGATATGGCCTGCTCCTATAACCTTTATAATGAAAGCAAAAAAGACACTGCCCAGCGTAGTGACTTCCGGTCTCAGTACAGTGGCAGTGAGAATGCCTGCAGACAGTATAGCAATAAGCCTCATACGTGAAAGTGGCGCTCCTATAGCAGCGCCAAGCGCCAACATATCAAAAAAGCCCTCATCGACTTCAGGAAAGCATGCTATAGACTACTTCAAAAAATCAGTCGATGTCATACTCGATGCAGGGCCTTCCAAATTCGGGATAGAGTCAACCGTATTGGATCTGCTTACATTCACTCTGCTAAGGCCCGGCGCATTCACTACTGATGAAATAACAAAGGCATTTGGAAGGAGGCCGAAGCTATTAAAAGAAACCGAAGGAGTATCCAGCAATAAAAAACCAATAAGCCCCGGAATGAAATACAAACACTATTCTCCCGATACCAGAGTACTACTTTTCGAAGGCGATACAAAAAAACTGCGCAGTATTCTCATCAAATACAAAAAAAGGTTTGTTTTCATAGGCTCAAAAGAGACAGCATCAAAGCTCTCAGGCATATCCAAAAAAAATATAATATTAGGCAGGAAAAGTGACAGGAAATCGATAGCAAGGAATCTATTCAGGAGCCTCATAGAATTAGATTCACTTGGAGCTGAGTTCTGCATAACAGAGAGCTTCAGCGAAAAGGATTACGGACTCGCCATAATGAACAGGCTAAAAAAAGCATCAGGACATAAGTATTTCAGGACAGCAGGAGAGCTTGAAAATTATCTTGGCTAAGCGATAAATAAGATCGCTAAACTCATTCCAAAAGCCAGAGCGGAATAAGAGCAGCCATCCAAGCCAGGATATCAGCCCAGATAATATCTAACTAAATATGTATCTGCCAAGATTTATATATCAAGTACCTCAGATATGATGTGAAGGTGGAAGTATATGAATAATATTGATAATATGGATGATATAAATGACAATATAAAGAGCTATAAAAATCTGGTTTCTGCCAAAGCGGCAAAATCCGGAAGTGGAATGGCTATAAAGGTTTTTGCCTTGATGGCTATCATGGCTATACAATTTCTAGTACTTCCAATAACCGCATCTACGACAGGCACAGGCAGCCTTTCATTTACAACGGCGCAACATCCAACCATTACTATATCGGTACAGAATTATACTGACATACAAGGCCACAGCGATATCCTTACTGCAACCACAAGTTACTCTAATGACCAGCTTAGTCTTTTTATAGCTAGCCATGTATCAAAATTCGGGACAGGCTCATTAACATTTAATCTCTCAGTGCTGCCTATAGGCACATACTCGGTAGTAGCATGCGACAAGCAGGCAGAGTTCTGCTCGCCTACGGAAACTGTTATAATAAAAGGAGCTCCAGCACCTGCCCCTCCACCGCAGAGCCAGACATCAGCATCGAGCAGCTCCACTCCAAACAGCTCAACCTCCAGCACTGCAACCACCTCAACTACGAAGACTACATCAACATCCCAATCTACGCAGCCTCAGGCTTCAAGCAGCGGAACGTCAAATACCCTATCTAAAAACACTACAGTCACAACGATACCTGTAAGCACATATCAGAATAACAACGCTACAGCCAACACCATAACAAGCAATACTATCTCTACCAATGCCACAACCAACACTACAACCGCGACATCCGCAACAAACCAGACGAAGGCCAGCAACTCATCAACCACAGTTACGGCTCAGAACACTTCCACCGCAACGGCAACAACCAATGCATCTTCACAACAGAGTGGAAACACTACAACAACAAGCTTTAGTGGGGGCATCTCTTTAGGAACCATACTGCCTGTACTTCTGGGCATTGCAATAGCAATAGCCTTGGGCTATACTGTAATAAATAGCAGGAAGAAGGGAGTCCAGGGTGCTGCATAAGCACCCCCAGGCCTCTTAAAAGAGGCCTCTCCGGATTTCTCCTGAAGTCTTGATCATAAGCACCTCTGACATTCCTACTATATTGTTACCAAATCCTCATAATCCGAGGTATAATTGAAGCACAATTTAGAATAGCCTGTCACTCTCCTAGTCTGTGGCATCTGCTTTTTACCACTTCAATACCTTCACAAAAACATAATATAAAAAAGCCTACTTGCATCTTATCTGATGTTTGACAATGTCCTTCTGACATGAAATAACAATGCCAGAAATCCTGCAGCTATAAGTATCAGAGGGAAGATCCCGATCCCAATGCCCGAGAGTGAGAGGTAGAGTCCTGATGCTATCCCCATAAACCCGAAAAGCAGCGGCATTGCAGGCAGCGGCCTCCTATATCTCCTTAGCATATACATGGTAAAAGATACTCCTAATATCGCACTGATTCCCACAATTGCGGCGAGGTAGTAATCAGAAAGGAACGAATATGCACTTACCATTGCTGTAAGTGGCAGTGCTATATCCCCTTCCCCAAGAGAGACATGTGAGATTATGGGAATCTTTCCCTCTGAGAGCATCTTTGCAAAACGCGGATTTTTGTACTCCCCAGTTTTTCTTATAATCTTCAAGTAGGATTTCCTGTCTTCAGGTGAGAGCATGCTTGAAGGAACAGCCTCTACTTCAGAGACACTCATAAGGAAAGCGGCATCATTTTCTACAAAAAAACTAGCAAGCCTTTTCATATCTTCCGTTTTAAACACAGCCACATAATCATATACTGCAAATAACATGATTCCTATCATGACATACTCGAAGCTGAAGCTGAAGCCTAAAAGTATTCCTATTCCGATGCTTGACGTTATGGTGGCAATATCCTTTGTGCTCTTATATCCCTCCTTTGCAAGAGCTATGGCCAATGCGATTATAAGGGAAGCGGAAAAAAGCAGATATTCGGGAATCTGGTTCCTGAACACAATTATCAGAAGCAGCAAGACAAGGAAGAAGGATGTTACGGTGATGACTATTGCCTCAAGCAATCTGAATAAGGATCTGCCCCTATACCTGAGATGCCTTCTTACTACAAGCACAGCGACTATCAGCAACAGAAGAAGATCAACCGAATAAGAGAACCCTAAAAAATACGGGCTGGATAAACTGCTATACATGAAAGAAAGGCTTGATGTCTTTATTGCCTCATGGGCTACAAGGAATCCTATTGCCATCGTTATTGCAAATAGTCCTATTATTTCAGAGATGCTCCTCATGCCCAAATATCTTGGCAATTAAAAACCTGAATATATCTTCCAGTCTTTAACTTATATACGTTTTCCTACAATAGATAAAACGTGTTCAGATGGATGCTGAGATAGGAATAATAGGGGGTTCGGGATTCTATTCTCTGCTGGAGTCGCCCGAGTCTATTGAGGTAGATACCCGATATGGAAAACCGAGCGACAGGATCTCCATAGGCAGGCTTGGAAGCTTTAAGGTGGCATTTCTTCCAAGACACGGGGGCAGGCATACTCTTCCTCCGCATAGGGTGCCATACAAAGCCAACATCGATGCGCTATCACAACTTGGGGTAGAGAGGATAATATCTACTGCATCAGTAGGCTCTCTCAAAAAAGAGTTCAAGCCGGGCGATTTCGTTCTTTTTGACCAGTTCTTCAACATGACACACGGAAGGCAAGATACATTTTATGATGAGGATAAGGTTGCACATGTTGGCATGGCCGATCCGTACTGCAGCGAAATGCGTGAGATCGCCTCAGATACACTCAGGGAGTTGGGGATAAGCTACCATAAAAATGGAACCACTGTAGTGGTAAACGGCCCCAGATTTTCATCAAAGGCAGAATCAAGATTCTTCAGCAGGCAGGGATTCGAGACCATAAACATGACGCAGTATCCCGAAGTGGCGCTTGCACGCGAGAAAAGCCTATGTTATCTTGGAATAGGCATAATCACTGATTATGATGTGGGCTTGGAAGGAGAGGAAGGAATCCTACCCGTAAGTGCCGATGAGATAATATCTGTCTTCGGAAAGAATGTATCCAAGGCCAAAAGCCTTATAAGTGAGATACTGCCAAAATTGAGCTCTGAACGCAAATGCAAATGCAAAGACTCCTTAGAGGGCGCATTCATAAGCCACTGAATCCGTGAAGGCGTCAATACGCAGAGATGTTAAGGTATCTAGCAAAAACATATGCTTATAAATATTCTTACCCAATAAATAGGATACGAAAAGGTCTTAGGCTAGACTTCTTCATAAAATCAATAGCTTGAGTGTCATAATGGCAAGAATGCATACTGGGAAACACGGAAAATCAAAATCAAGGAAACCTGTAGTAGAAATAGGCAAAGTTCCCGAAGATCTTAAAATTTCAAAAGATGAGATAGAGAAGCTCATAGAAAGCTACTCAAAGCAAGGCCTAGGCCCTGAAATAATAGGCCAATACCTGAAGGACAAGCATGGCGTTCCATATGTAAGGCAGGTAATGGGAAAGAGGCTCGTCCAGATAATGGATGAGAAAGGATTATCAAGAGAGCTTCCTTCAGACATGATAAATCTCATGCGCAAAGCTGTAGGACTTAGAAAGCATCTCGCATCAAACAAGCAGGATCTGCATAACCGGCTGAGGCTTACAAGGACAGAATCTAAGATCTGGAGACTTAGCAAATACTACAAGAGCAAAGGCACGCTTCCAAAATCATGGAAATATAATCCAGAACAGGCAGCACTCATCATAAAAGGCTGATACTTATGGCAACAACAAAAGGAATGGAGAAATGGAAAGAGAAGAAGTGGTTTGATGTATATCCACCCGCACTTCTCGGTACAAATGTCATAGGGGAGATGCCTGCAGACGATGACAACAGGATGATGGGAAGAATAATAAAGTCAAGCATGTCTTGGATAACAAGTAAAATGGAGCACTCATTCATGATAGTAGGCCTCAAGGTAATAAGCGTAAATGGGAATTCAGCGCAGACAGAGCTCCAATACTTGGAGCAGACATACAGCTACCTGCACTCGCTTGTAAAGAGGCATAGCAGCGCAATTTATACTGTGGACAAGCTCAAGGATAGTTCAGGAAAGCCCATAGTGCTGAAACTCCTTGTCATAACAAGAAACAAGATAACAACAACAAAAAGAAAGGCCATAAGGCAGAAGATATCCGAGCTCTCAAAAGAGATAGTATCCAAAAAAGAGGGATCCGAAGTAGTCAAGGACATAATAGATGGCAACTTTCAAAAGGAATGCATAAAGAATGTCAATAACATAGCAGACATATCCAAACTTGAGATAAAGAAGATTGAGCTTGTCTGAATTCTTTTTTTTGGCAAGAATCTTAATAAGCAGCCGCCCGAAGTTCCCTTTCAAGGTCATCCGAGACAGTCTTTGAAATATTTTTCTTCTCTTCTTTTCTCGGCGCCGATTTTTTCAGAAGGGAAGCAAGTACCACTGCATTATTTCTTTTATTGTCCTTAGCTGTATATATCAATGTAACATCCTCCACGGCTATCCTTTCCCTAAGGTTCTTCAATGCTGAATTATTCTGAAGTTCCTTGATATATTTTATTTTAAATTCTTGCCATCTCTTCGGATCATGGTTAAACCACTTTCTAAGCTCTTCACTTGGGGCAATATCCTTAAGCCATATGTCTATGCTGGAGGTGCTTCTTCTAACCCCTCTAGGCCACAATCTATCAACAAGTATCCTCTTCCCATCGGTTATGCTCGCCTTATCATATATTCTCTTAATTCCTAGTAACACGCTTTCGCCATATCTATAAAAAAGATATAGTTTAAAAAGGCTACCTATAATTTGCTGCAAGCCTCTGCCCGTTTTCCACAGAGCCGTTTAATCCAAATCCGCACTGCTGCTCCTATTCCATAATCTCTCAGAGGTCTGGCTGCGTATGCGCCCTGCGATCTCCTTGCCAAAAAGCCTCTCCAACTTTTCAGCAGATCCCGGTTTTTCTATATCGCTGACCTTCCCGATCCCGGCATTATACATCATTCTTGCCCTGACTCTTCCTACCTGCTCAAGCCTTACAAGATCGAGAAGCTCCTTCTTTATTCCATATCTGAGCCTTACCCTCAATTCAAGGATTCCCTTCTGCTTCTCTTTCATAAGCCTGGCAAGCTCCATGGCCGAGTAGGCTATCCAATTCGCATTCGAGAGCTTGGTATAGAGCGAGCCTGGAGTCTCCCCATATTTGCTAAATATCTCAGCCTCGCTCTTCTCAGATATCCAATCCCTCAGCATAAGAGCCGTGCTGAATGGCTTCTCAGGATCATAATAAGAGTTTATGTCACCATGCATCTTCACCATACCATAATACTTGTGCAGCTCCAGCTCTGCCTCTTCTGTAACTCTGGAATAAGGCCTCATCTCTATATTGTTGGTTATCATGAATAAGCCTGAGATCTCATCGTCTATCTTTGGTATTGTATCGATTATCCACTTTGCAGATACCGGATCTATATAAAGCTCGCTTACCCTGCTTCCTATTCTTGTAGGCAGGTATCCTTCCTCTGTTTTTCTTATAAATCCCCAATCCTCTAACTCTGCCAGTATCTCATCCACTATCTCGGCTATGCCTATCCTGTCCGAATACTGGATTCCATAAAATGTTTTTGAAAGGAAATCCAGAATATCTGCCTTCTTTCCAAGGAAACCGGATGCCACAAATGCCAATACGTGTGTTCTCAAGACAGGCAGGACCCCAAGCTTAGATATGATATTCTCGGGCTTTGCGTTGATATAATTGGAATCTATATGACCTACCTCCATCTCGCTTTTTGCAACTATCAAGGCCCTTCCCTCACTGTCGTAACTGGGCCTTCCTGCCCTTCCAAACAGCTGGAGTATCTCGTTGACGCTTATCCTCCGCATCCCTTCACTGCCGCTGTATCTTGTCGTATCTTTGACAAGAACAGTATGTGCGGGAAGGTTGACCCCGTATCCCAGAGTAGTTGTGGCTGATATCGTCTTGATGAATCCTTTTCTGAAGCCCTCTTCCACCGCTATTCTCTGCTCGTTAACAAGGCCGCTGTGATGGAAGGCAGCTCCCTTCTTCACCAGCTTTGCGAGCTTTTCACATTGGGGAGTAGGCCTGTCTACCGCCTTCAATATCCTCTCTGAAATATCCTCAAGCTCCTTTTTCTCATCTATAGCAAGATATCTTTCAGTAACAGATGAAAGCTTTGCGGCTCCAGACTCAGCATTCCTTCTCGAGGAATAAAAAACTATCAACTGTTTCTTCTTGTCAAGAGTGTCTTCAGCCACGCGCACATCTGCCATCTTGCTCGATCCGGAAAGAAGAGACTCTTTTCCTTCGTGCAGAATCTTATCGCCGAGGATTATGCCTCTTTCAAGCGGCACCGGCCTGTAATCGCTCAATACAAGCTCAGCTTCAAGCCATTCTCTTATCTCATCGGGATTGCCTATTGTTGCGCTGAGCGCGATTACCTGCGCATGGGGATTCATAACCTTCAGCCTGGACACAAGTATCTCAAGAGTAGGTCCTCGCGATACATCGTCTATCATATGTATCTCGTCAAATACAAAGACCCCTACATCACGTATCCATTCAGCACCATGCCTCATCAGGCTGTCAAGCTTCTCTGTAGAGACAAACAAGGCATCATTCCTGGCAATACTCTCATCAGAAGAGCTCAGATCTCCTATAGATATTCCAGCTTCTATGTATGGGTAATCCTTCTTCATATCTAGAAACTTCTCGGTGACTATCGCTCTCATAGGCGCAATATAGACTGCCTTGCTGTTCTTCCAGATTATCGCCTTCAGCATTGCCATCTCCGCTATAAGCGTCTTACCGCTTGCTGTAGGCGCCGCAATTACCAAATGTCTTCCAGATAGAAGTCCTTTGGAGACTGCCGCCTCCTGAGGAGGAGTAAGCTTCCTAATGCCCCTGTTAAGCATGCTCTCTATTGCCTCGGCAGGCAGATCTCCCTTTAACTCTTCTACTTCCACAGCACTACATCTCTTTCTAATTTTAATATATGATTTCTCCCGGTTTTTATTGCTGCATTATAAAGCAAAAGTAGCAATGACAACACATCCACTGTAAAACTTGTATGCCGATATACTTATAATTATTGCAATATATTCACGCCTACACTCACATTTAAATATCTATTTCTTTCAATACTTTTTAAAACAAAACAAAAAATCAAAAGGGAAAAAATAAAAAATAAAATTAAAACCCAGGATAAGATAAAGATGTTCAACAAAATCTCACTGGCCAGGTATCCAGACTATGGATACTTCTCTACTGCTTCTTCACTAAATATAAAAGAGGGAGCTATGCTTTTACTACCGCTCTTTCACCTTTACGCTCATAAATTGAGGAAATAATATGTTGGGACCACATTTGACATTGGATTTGACAGGATGTGACGAAAGCGCACTTGCGTCTAAGGAACTTGTTTTTAAGGTACTTGACGAGATGCCTACATTGATAGGCATGCACAAGATTACTGCCCCGCAGATCATACCATATGATGGCAAGCCCGATTCTTTTGATAAAGGCGGAATTTCTGCATTCGTGCTTATTGCCGAGTCACATATAACTATACATACATGGAAGGAGCAGAGGCATGCTTCAATAGACATCTTCTCATGCAAGGATTTCGATGTTGAAAAGGCAGTCCTTTACCTCTCCTCCATATTCAAGCCAAAGAAAATAGAGAAGAACCTTATGATGAGAGGAAGGCACTTTGTCAAAGACGTCAGAAAGGTAAGAGTGGTAGTCGCAAGGGAGAGAACAACTCTCTCTAAGTAAAGCTTATAAAGCTATCTATCCAATTCTCTAACTGATTATATGGTACTCGGGCTAGAAACAAAGGTAGAATGTCCAAAATGCAAGAAAACATTTATGCATACATTTGTTCCTGGAGGCGCAATGACATCTGTAAGGCTTGGCAGGTATAGGTACATGAAGTGCCCCAAATGCAAGAAATACTCTAAATTTGATCTATTCAAGCATCTTGACGAGGACATCAAGGCCCACCTTCCCATATCACAGGCTTTGAACGGAGTAGTCCTCGGCCTTCTGGGAATTACCTCTTTCGTCATGAGCAACAACTACCAGTATGTGCATAACGCATTCATAGCATTACGTGTCCTAGGAGTACTCTCAATAGTGCTTGCCATACTTGTGTTGGTAGGCCTCTATGTATACATAGAAAGAGAACCACAAAAGAAGACAAGAGAACCTGAAAAGAAAGCCAGAACGTCCAAACGTTAGAAACCCTTAAAATTCTTGGGCGTCTAATCTCATTGTTCATACGCCCTGGTAGCTCAGTGGCAGAGCGCTTGTTTTGTAAACAAGAAGTCGAGGGTTCGATCCCCTCTCAGGGCTTCTTACGATACTGGCTTTCCTAAGAAAACATAAAGGACAGCCAATAAATGCTATGACTATAGCCTATGCTTTGGAAGAATGGGGATAGGTTCAATCATATTGAAGCAAGATTATTCTCACTCAAGGCAGAAGGAAAAGTAAGAAGCATACGCATACCAGAGATAGAATTATTTCAGGTGGTTTAATGAAGACAAATAAAAAAACGTCAGCAGAGCAGTTGAAGGATAGAGTATATAAGGCTCTATTAAAGGAAGCTAAAGAATGGCAAGAGGAGGCAAATGATATGCAAGTATCAGCATTATACATGGCTGAGATGATGGGCATAAAAATGTTCAATGATGTAGAGGCAGCCTTATTTGAACTGGCACGTGAATGTATTATCCTGCAACACAGCCTTCATTAAACATCTCTGCTTGTATTTCTCATACTTTCACAATACCGTTTACTATATCAAGTTCAGCTTCGGTAGGTTCTGATCCCTTCACAATATATGAATTTGGTACAGGTAGCTCTCGCATTAACTTTACAGGAACTATAAATGTTGGTAACTACTACCAAAAACTCTCTATTCAAGCTCAACCTACTGAATCAACAGACCTTTCTAATGCAAAATCCGCAGTCAGTCAAGCCCAAACTACAATTAGCATAACTTCATTTACAAATGCTACAGCAAGTAATTATTTATCTCAGGCTCAATCAACTCTTTCACAAGCTCAAAACTATTTATCTAGTGCGGAAAGTTCTGATAGTGCTGCTACATCTGCATACAATACAGGTAGTTATAACACAGCATACAATGATTATATGTCTGCTGAAAGTAGTGCAAATAGTGCTAGTGGATCAGCCTCAAGTGCTACCAGTTCATACAATAATGCTGTCTCTACACAAAATAAGTGGAATCAAGTACTAAAAGTAACAACCATATCCATAACATCAGCTCCTTCTAGTATAACATATGGACAAGCATCCAATGTTTCAATAAAATTAACCAATGCTCTTGGGGGTCTAAATCAGCAGACAATAAACCTCCAAAAAAATGGACAAGTTCTAAGTAGCGGAGTAACGAATCAACAAGGAGTAACTACCCTAAAAATCCCTTCAACATTAAGTGCTGGAACTTACAACCTTAATATAAGTTATAGTGGAGCAAGCAATTACAGTTCAACTTCAACTCCGATATCCTTAGTGATAAATCCACAACAAGCTCAGAATGGTGTACTAACTCTGCCTTCTAATATAACTTACAATAACCAACCAATCCCAGTGTCTTATGGTGCGGGCAGTAGTATCAACAATCAACTTAGTTATAGCCTTTATTTGAACAACATATTAGTAGGCTCTACAGGTAGCACATCAGGATCTACATACACTCAAAAGGGAAGTAATCTTTCTGCAGGGACTTACACTTATAGTCTAAAAACAAGTGGGAATGCAAATTACACCAATAGCACAGTGTCTAAAACATTGGTTATAAACAAAGCACAGCCAAAATTAAGGTTATCTGGAATATACAATTTCACCTATAATGGACAAGGTCAGACCATCTACTTTAATATCTCCACTGTAAATAATCAAGTTCCGGCAAATCTATTTGTAAACGGCTATCTACAATCTAAGACAAATTCATCTTCGACTTATATTACTACACCTTCTGTAGGAACATATCTTGTTACATTGTCTTCTTCGACAACAAAGAATTATACTTCTGCAAATCTATCTGGCACATTTGTTATAGGACAAGGAGAGGTTACGCAGACCTCTTCTAATTCTACAATTAGTAATCAAAAAACAAGTAGCCAATCATCTAAGAATGCGACTACAACTTCACAAACTAATCAAAACGTAACCAATTCAACTGAATCTTCAACATCAGTATCTCAAAATATCTCATCTTCAACTAAACAATCCCAGAATACAAATCAATCAGGTAATAATAACTCTAGCCAAAGCAACTCTAACGGAGAAATAGTAGATGGAATAATTAGTGCTATAAAGTCATCTATAAATGGACTACTAAAATTATTCTAATTGGGTATAAAAATGGAACATCACAAAAAAGATTTAAAAGAAGAAAAAGCAGTTAAGATAAGAAGGAATATCAAAATTATAATAGGATTATTAGTATTACTTATTGTATTTTTGATATATCGCTATGGTAGTGCAGAAGAACAGTTGTCTACTACTACACACAATTTATCCACACTTAAAACTCAACTAGCTATTCCTTATACTAAAACCCTTTATAATCAGCAGACTGTACAACTAGCTCCTTCTTCCACAACTTCCAATCTTGTGAATATTTATCATTTCTCATTCAATGCTAAGTATAATGGCTATATACAGATAAACGGGACAGCTAGTTTACCGAAAGCTACTACATGGGACATATATGCTACATCATATCTTATAACTCCACAGATTAACTCCAATATTTATTCTAGTGGTTTGCCTCTAACTATAATAGGTCTAAATACAACCCAATTTTCAGTAAGAATACCTGTCTTAAATGGCACAAATTACATCTACATTGTAGACAATAATTACACAACAGGTATGACTTTAACATATTCTGCCCAATATGTAGGATTCTACACCTAGAAGATGAAAAAGGACAGAACATAAGTATTCACGGTAAGAATTTTATAAGTTCTTGTCTCAGTATTATTAATGGCGGGTGTCGGTATGAAGGAATACAAAACATATCCTATTACTATAAAGTGGAAGGAGACACCAGCAGGGAGATTATATTTTATTAATGGAGTTTAAATTTATCCTAACGAACTTCCGAACACAATAAATGAACTGGTAGATGAAGAAAACATGAGGATAAGAATAGCGGAATGTTATGATGATATGTGGCCTTATATGAAGAATGCAATTACTCTTCCTATAAAAGAATTAGATGAGGTTTTTAAGAGAATGGGGTACGATATTGAAGTGACAGGAAAGGCAAAGAGAATGCTTGTTATTCGTGACCTTGCTCATCAGATAGGGGGAGATACGATTCAGATTGTTCCTAAAAATGATAAGAACAAACCATACTATGGTAAGAAAGTAAAGTTTCCTAAGTTTTAGATGTATTAAGGAAGCCCATGTTTAGATCTAAAATGTCGACGAACATCTTGAATACTATTTAATCTGACTTTCTTCTTTTGCTTCTCACAAGGGAGACAAACAAAAATTTGGTGATTGTTTTCTTTGTCCCAATCCTTTCTAACAACCTGTTCTTCCATAAGAGCCTGATGTATTAGACATATATAAAACGTCTGTTTTTAAGCCTTCAAATCCCACCTCTTCAAAGACTTAAGGGTTTTAAGAGGGGATTTTAGTAAGGTCTACTGTAATCAACTTTTGTTAATTGCTGATCTAATTTAATTTCAAATGGATCTTTAATTCTCTTAGTATTAACATGGGATTTGAATGTCTGAAACTTCTTTTCATAAGGACCATCTCTGGTATAAAATTTAATGCTACTAAAATTGTTTATATTTGCATAGCCAAATTCAATTATAGCTAAAAGATTTCTGAGTATATGAAAATCATGGCTATCATTCTTCGTAAATAATTTAATACTATTATTAATGTTATCAATGTCTTGGATGTAAGAACTATACATTGGGGAAGGTTTATTTGAGAATATTACCTCAAATTTTGTTGTTATGAGATAGTTCTGGTTGTGAAGATAATCATATAAGAATTGATTACAGAATGCTAGAATCTTATTCTTTGTTTCTGTTCTTAATATGTCTTTAATGAATTTAAAGGCATTTAATACAAATTCTATATACCTTTTATCTATCTTGGTGTCTTTCTTTAAATCATCTTCAATTTGGTCAATCAATTCGTCCTTCTTCTTCAAATTGAGTGAATCAAAATCTATCGAGTAGATAGAATTTCTAACCTTTGGGATTATTGAATTTACACTTTTTGTGGCTTCTATATTTGTTTCAATCTTTACTATATCTTCTATTGATAATTCCTTATATCTGAAATTCTTACTAAACTTCTCAAAATTATTATGAAAAGGTCTAGTCGGATATATAGCATCGAACACAATATTTGTGTCTAAAAACAGACCTTGGGGATTAGCCGTTAAATCAATCCTCCCTAATAGTTATGGGTGCAATCTCCAATAGCTTCTGATTATAAAACTCATAAAAGGTATTTGATGGTGTGATACCAAATCTAGGTATAAGATAACTTCTTAATTCTGCTAAACGCTTAACCAATACATCATTATTTAGATTACTCTCTAACATGTAAGCAATTAAAACTGGTTTGTAAAAAAACATAACATTGGTTATATCTTTAATTGAACCTTCCAAATCATTTCTTCTTGTTGTTTTTATCTTATTATACAATATCTTAAGGAAATCAGTATAAAGTTTATAATACACGATTATATCTGCATCATTATTATCCCATTTTCCTTTTTCAGTGACTTTATTTACAAATAATTGATAATATTTATCTAGTTTATTACTTTCTTCTGAAAGAAAAGGTAACAATAATTCACGTTTTTGTACCGCAGTACATTCTTCATAAAATTCGTTTATGTGTTTAAACTTATCATTTACATATTCCAATTTATTTTTCATATCATTAACTAAAGATGCGTCCGGAGCTAAAAGTGTTACTTCACTTTCCATAACTTTAACAATAGAATTACTCAGATCAAATATTTGTTCTTTATTTGCATTTACTATTTCTTCAACCTCTCTTCTAATCAACCTAGAGGTAGGGTAGTGTAATCTCTTAGATAATTCTTCTATCTGCGCAAAAGGAAATTGTGAAGTAATTATTCTCAAAAAATCTAGCGGATAAACCTCTACTTGTTCATAACTCATCAATTACACCATAATTGCATTCTAATCTGATTTTACAAGAAAGTATAGATATAAAAAACAATATTAGACATGGTTTTCTTGCTTATTAAGTATTTCGATACATTTAGTCTATTTAAATAGCTTGTGCCTTTATAAAGCACTGAATAAATCATCTACACTCTAAACAGCTTTCTTTCTTCTATGCTTTTCCTTATGAAAGGCACAGAAAGTTTGGTATAATACTCAAGGATAGTAGCTGGTTTATCTCCGGTGTTATCAACCACTATCTTTATTGGTATTTCATGCTCAACGCTTAGGGTGATGTATGTATGCCTTACAGCGTGCCAGGACTTAGCCTTGCCACTTCGAGTAGCGAGGAAACACAGTTTTATAATCCTAACGTGTAGCTCGGTGATGTGAAGAATCACGAAACGTCATAAGTTAATAAGTTTAGTGGCGACATACCGATAGTTGTTTGTTGTTGCACTTTTCATTATTTTAGTACTAAAGCCGGCATGATTAAGAATATGGATGAATTTGTCAACGTCAAAAAATCCAAATTGTTGCCTGTCAGAAAAATGTCTGATGCGTTTACCGTCCTCTGCGACAAAATAGTGTTCTTCGAAAATTGCAATATTTCTCCTAAAGGTATTGTAACCTATCCTGATGATTTTCATACCATTTGACTCGTATACTCCAATACCGAGGGGTTGTTTTATCCATTGATTTTTATCATACCACCTGTCTATTATCAGAATACTCCCTGGTTTTAGATGCGTGTAAAAGCCGTTTACAGCTTTTTCCAGGTTGTGGCTGGTTTTTGAGTAGGCTATAGCTCCAAACAGACATGTGATCACGTCAAATTTTTTTATCTATATTTAAATTCAACATATCACCTTGTCGAAGATCAACTCCTTTGAGTCTACTGCCAGCTACATCAAGCATGTCTTGACTCAAATCTATTCCTGTACAGGAGAAGTTGTGTTGCAAATATTCGATATGTCTCCCTGTGCCACATGCAACGTCCAGTAGAGAATTACCTTTCGACCTTTTGAGCTTAGTCACAATTTCTAAAATTTCAGCTGCTTCGGTTCTGTAGTTTTTGTTTTTATAAATTATATCGTAATATCTTGCAAGTTCCTTATAAACCGAGGCTTGATCGCATTTCGTTGTCATTCGGTTTGCTGTTTTGACCATTATGGAAATTATAGGTTTATTTTCTACATTAGAAGGCATATATGTCACAGGTATTCCTGCATTCTTTAGTTTACTTGCTACCATATTTATAATTTTTACGTTTAAATATATACGGTTTTGCTAGAATATGGTTTGGTAGAAAGTCGGATTTAAAGCTTAGCTTTCAACACTAGGTATTTGTGATTTGAAATGGTATATATAAGACAGGCACAGAATGGAGATGGCAGAGGAATAATTAAGTGTTTTAACGAAGGACTTCGGAGCGGTACCTATAAATACACCGGCTCAAATATGTACCATAACCGCAGAGATATTGTAGATATCGATGCCATGTTCCAGAAGAATAAAAAGGGAGCGTTTGGATTTGTCGCAGTAGACGGTAATAAGATTGTTGGTGTGTGCATCTTTCTGGCAAAAGACAGCGGAAGAACAAGACATAGGGGCGAAGTCAGTTGGGGAGTACATCCAGATTACTTCAAACATAAAATAGGAACCAGATTGCTTAAAGCAGTTTTGATGGAAGCATCGAAACGAGGTTTTATACGAGTCGAAGCAGAGTCAGCCAAAAATAACATACCAAGTACAAAACTTGCTAAAAAACTCGGATTCAAGCTCGAGGGCATAAAAAAGCGCGGTCTTCTCATTGACAATGGAAAATATGTTGATACGTTAATGTTTTGCAAGATTCTCACTTGACTTTTCATTCTTAACACAAACATCGACGTCAAAGGTGTATGCCTCACCACAATTTAATTAAGCATGTACTACTCCAAACCACGTTATAAAAGTCATATACTACAATATAAGGTTTTAAAATATTATCATACATTACATCATCCTGGATTTGAAAAGCATCATTAAGGAGCAGAGGCAGGAACTTGAGAACATACAAAAGAGACAGAGTATATAATATTGAGAGACGGACTATATGAAGCTGAGTCATATCTTGTAACA
>JAJZKQ010000033.1 GCA_021804095.1 Microcaldota archaeon
GGTCCTTTAGCTGGGCTTGGAGTGAAGTTCTTTATCTTTGTAAGGGCTGATGCCAAGGATTGGGGAGAACGTGTAAGCCTTGCACCGTTTGCGTCTGCCATATACTCTCTTCTTCTTGATATTGCAAGACGTATTAAAATGGCAAAAAGTGGTGCCAATAGACCTACCAAAAGTGCTATGAGGAGCAATAATCCTCCAGATTCGCCATTTCTTCTGCCTCCGACACCTCCGAAAAAGAGAGACATGCGCATTATTCCTGCTATAATCCCTATTGCCCCTGCAAATACTATTGCGACCATCATGAATTGTATGTCGTTGTTTCCTATATGGGAGGCCTCATGCGCTATAACTGCTTCAAGCTCTGATCTGTCCATGATTGCAAGAAGACCGGTTGTTACAGCTATAGAGGCGTGTTTCTTATTCCTTCCGGTAGCAAAGGCATTGGGGTTCTGATCCTCTATTACATATACCTTAGGCATCGGTATCTGCTGCGCGGCTGAAAGGCCTTCAACAGCACTATATAGAGTAGGGTACGCTGCCTTGTCAGCAGGCTTTGCGCCTGCGGTTTTAAGTACAAATTTGTCTCCTGAGAAATAAACGAAGAGACCATAAATTAACAAAACTACTCCGGAAATCATCAGTCCTAGGCTGATGCTTAATCCAAAGTAGTATGATACTAAAGTTATTACAATGCAGAAAAGCGCACCGAAAGCTAGAAGCATCAGTATCGATTTTATTCTGTTACGTGCTATTTCGTCAAAGAAACTTGCCATTTTTTACACCTAGCTTTTTCCCTTTAATGAAGTGTTTTTGGTGAAACAGTTCAGCCGCTAAAGCATCCATGTGACACATATCATGAATTTGCATGCTTTTTTGGAATTTATATTTTTTATTGCTGTATTCATGTTTATATGCCTTTTTTGTCTTGTACTTTGCTTTCAAACTCCAAAAAATAAAGTAAGAGTTTCAACCCCTGGTGTTGGAATTAAACATCTCTGCTTTATTTTTTTGCGGATTTTGGTTGGATTGAAGGCTTGTCTTTTCCTGCATTGGTATTATTGACATCGCTGAAGTCCACTTTGACATTTTCCTTCTGCTCTTCTGGAGCCTGGAAGAATTCTGCTTTCTTGAATCCGAACTTTGGAGCAAAGACATTGCCTGGAAACTCCTGTAGCGCGTTGTTGTAGTCCAGAACATAGTCATTGTATGATGTCCTTACGAAAGCTATCTTATCTTCAGTGTCCATGAGCTGCTGCTGCAGATTCATGAAGTTTTGGGATGCCTTTAGGTCAGGATAGTTTTCAGCAACTGCAAATATGCTCTTTAATGCCTGGCTTAGCTGGTTATTAGCGTCTGCCTTTGCCGCAGTATTGCCGTTCATTATTGAGGTTCTTAGTTGAGTAACCTGGGTTAAGACACTTTTCTCATATGTCATATAGCCTTTTACAGCGTTGATAAGATTCGGTATCAGGTCATATCTACGCTTTAATTGTACGTCTATCTGAGCCCATGCGTCCTGAACCCTGTTGCGTTTTGATACGAACCCGTTAAACACGCTTATTACAAGAATTATTACAGCGAGTATTACCACTGCAGCAATGCCTATCAAAACATCAAAAAGAAATCCCATAGTATCAAGACTTATAGTTTACAAGTAGAGTATCGGAATACTTAAATAAAAAGCTTTCTTAACGATTCGGTAGATTTGCCTTTATGTTTGTTTGAATTCATGCTTATATCTTGGTTTTCTTCTGCTGGCTAAACATTTCGATTATCTCTTCAGTGGTTGTTGTCTCCTCTGGACCTTTATCTTTTCTTATGCCGTCACTTATGATCCTTGGAAATCTTAAAGCGTATCCTGATTCTTCTTTTCCGGAATGATTCATGCCGCATGTGTGCATTGGTGACCTGGTTATCTCGTCTGCATTTACTGTTATTATATATTTTGGTTCAACCCAGAAGTCGGGTTCAAGAAGGGAATCTACCCTGGCAGGCTTCTTTTTTAAATGAATTTTGTCCAGTAGGGATTTGAACATTTTCATCTGTTCTTCAGTGAATCCTGTCCCTATTTTGGTTATTGTTTCAAACATATCTCTTTTTTGGTTGTATACCGCTGCAAGAAGGCCGCCGAAGCCCAGTTCTGCTCTCTGCCCTTTTCCAAAGTAGTAACCTATTATAACTAGGTCTATGGAGTCGGAGAGCTCGCTTTTGTAACTGCGTTTCATTTTTATCCAGCTGAATTTTCTGGCTCCTGCTATGTATGGTGCTCTCGGGTCTTTTGCGACTATTCCTTCAAGCCCGCGCTCTATTGCAGATGTAAAATACCGCTCGAGCTCTTTTGGAGAGCTTGTAGTAATCATTTCTGATAATTTTATTACGCTGCCTTTTCCAACCACTTCGGAAAGCTTCTTTCTTCTTTCGCTGTAGGTATGGCTGAGGTAACTTTCTCCGTCGCAGTAGAGCAGGTCGAATGCGAATAGAACAACCGGAAGCCTCTTGCTTGCTTCCTCGACCCCGTACTTTCTTTTCCTCTGCACTGTCTCCTGGAATGGATAGAATGTCCCCGAGATATCATCGTACGCGAGGGCTTCGCCCTCAAGAATACATTTATCACAGTTTGTATCTTCAAGAAGGGCCTTTGCTATGTCTGGAAACATTTCAGTTATGACTTCCAGATTTCTTGAAAAAAGCCTTACCTTCTTACTCTCCTTGTTAAAATGAGCCTGTACCCGCATGCCGTCGTATTTGCTCTCCACAGAACATGTGCCTCCTGTGCGTTCCAGTATTTCTTCTGCAGTTGGAAGGCGTTCTGCCAGCGCAGGCCTGATGGGGCTGAAGAGAATTACACCAAGATGTTCTATTCCTGGGATGCCTTTAGTTGCAAGCACATATGCCACATTTCCAAGGTCACTGCATATGTTATATGCGTCCTCGAGCTTGGGCTTGAGCTTCCTGTCCCCTGTGGCATTTTTTGAGAGTGCCTCCAGTATTGTAGCGTCTCCGACTCCAAGCCTTAGCTCGCCCAATACAAGTCGCATTATATACCTTGCACCAAGAGGGCTTGATGACGAGATAAGAAAGGATAGAAGTTTTATCTTGGCGTCCTGACTGCCGGGCCCGCTGGTTTCGGATATCTTGATAAGCTTCTCATATATGTCATTTACAGTATGTGAAGTATGCTCCATTCTTTTCAATTTTGTGTTCTTGCGGAATTCTTCTGCCACTAGACCCATGTCCCCGCTCTTGTGGTAAAGATTGATTATCTCCGAATGATTATGGCCTGTGGCCATTTCTACAGATAATTGTGCATATTTTTCAGCTATGCCTGTTTCTATCGAGTCAAAAGGCGGTCCTAGGAGACCCTGAGTCATGTACACGAGAAGTTTTATCTCTTCTTTTGAAGCCTTGCCGAAAAGCTCTGCAAGCACATCTATCATCTCTAGTCTCGATGATATCGATTCGAGTTTTTCATAATATAAGGCAACTTCATCGAATAGCAAGATTACCGACCCGCTTTTTGAAAAAGTAAATAATATTTTTACTTGTGGTAGAGAATATTAACATGGTATTCGTTAATGTATATGTATATCTTATTCTTATAGAGAAATAGACTTTGGGATCTGACATTTTTCCGAATTCCATTTTACCGATATAATCACTTCATTCATGTTTATATGCTTTCTCAGCTTTACTTGGATTTGATGCGCGTAGGACTTCATGGTAGGACGTCGGCTTTGCATTTTTGTAAAAAAACTGGCAGGATTGGGAAATCTGGGCCGGTTTCACATAAAAATATGGTAACAGAGTATTTCAGTTTTGATTTTTAGTTTTCCTAAAGCTATTTAATTTATTAAGTTGTCTATTTACAATTAGGTCAGGTTGCCGTATGGTAGATGGAACAGGAATCTTTACAAATATAGACGCTTTTGTTAAATACCTTAATGAACACGGTGAAACCGACAGCACCGTGCTTGCCCAGACGATGGGAGTTGGAGAAAGGAACATTGAGGAGTGGGCAAAAATACTTGAAAGTTCAAAGATGGCTAAGATAACTTATAAGCTAGGCAGAATGTTTATAGCTCCGGTAAATAGTAGTTCGGTTGGCGGGGCTGAAGAGAAACAGACGGAAGAGGTAAAAAAAGCGGTAGTTGGAAGTGAGATAGATGCACAGTTAAGGGATACGGAAAGAATATTGCATAGAATAGATGAATTTAAGAAAAACATATCTGCCAGCGAGAGTGTGATAGATGAGAATTCTGCAACTATAAAAAAGACACTGGATAAGATAGAGGGCTTTAGAAATGAAGCTTTGAAGAGCTACGGGGAAATAAAAGGCAAAAAAGAAGAGATAGAAAAGTTTTCTGAGGAAATAGGAAGCATGTTGGATTCTCTTTCTGGCACCACGGAGCTTAAAAAAATAGATACAACAAGAAAGAATGCCGAAGCGCTTTCTGAAGATATAGGGAAGAAGATAGAGGCATACCAGAAAAACATTATAGATTTGGCAAAAACCTATGATCAGAATGTAAAGGAACAGCACAAGAATCTCCTCGAATTTATAAAAAACACAAAACAAGAGATAGGCCTTCTTAAGGACATGTTTAATGAAGAGAATAATGAATTGAAAAGGTTTGATTCTACATACAAGAAATATAAACAGGAAGCTGAAAAGGCAAAGAAGACAGTAGAAAATGATAAGAAAGAACTCGTTGACAAGGCATCTAAGTCTAAATTGGATCTTGATAACATATTCAACGAGACGGAGCAGGAATGGAAGAGTATGGATCTGATACTTTCAAAGGCAAATTCAGGAATATCTGGATTCGTTGAAATGCAGAATAAGATAGGAGACATCAGGAAAGAGATAGAAGATGCAGAGAAAAGTACAAATGAGATAAGGGCTCAGATAGAAAGCTTGTCGCAGAAAATCAAGATGGTAGGAAATACAAGCAATCCTGAAACAAAGAGCAAGATAGAGAAGGTAGATTCCGAAGCTGTAGACACATCGCATAAAATAAAGGCTCAGGAAGATAAACTTGCCGGAATAAAGAAAGATATTGATGAACTTGGAGGCGGGTGATGACAGTGGAAGAGCAAAATATCGTAAAAAAGAAATATGCCTCTTATAATCTCAATGCGCAGGGGCTCAAGGTCACAGTAGACATAGAGGACAGGGGAGACTTTGTACCCATATATTCGGTAAATTTTCCTGAGCTTGGAGAGGCAACTAGAACCTTGCTCATGTCACTCAGACAGGAGCTGCTCAACATAGTGCCGATAGACACAAGGAGAGTTGAGGATGAACAGTACCTTAAGGAACTTTCAATCAAATACAACGAAGCAGCTAACCTTATGATTGACAGATATCTGCCGGGTACTCCTGCCGAATCAAAAACAATACTTATAGCATATGTAATAAATACAATGTTAGGCCTTGGAGATCTGGAGCCTCTTCTGGCGGACAATAGTCTTGAGGAGATAGCAGTCAACGATGCCAAAAGCCCTATATGGGTATTTCACAGCAAATACCAGTGGTGCAAGACTAACATAACTATGCGAAGCGATGCTGCAATATATGATACAGTACAGCAGATAGGGAGAAGGGTCGGAAGGAGCATAACAAATCTTGCTCCTTTGATGGACGCAGAGCTTCCTGATGGCTCCAGAATAAATGCTACACTCTTCCCCATATCACAGAAGGGAAATACAATTACAATAAGAAAGTTCGCGGAGAATCCGTGGACAATGACAGCCTTAGTTGCAAATGGCACAATCTCTTCCGAATTGGCGGCCATGATCTGGCTATGCATACAGAATGAGATAAGTATACTTATATCAGGAGGTACAGCAAGCGGCAAGACCAGTTTTCTTAACGCTATGAGCATATTTATGCCTGCCAACCATAGGATAATATCGGTAGAGGAGACTAAGGAACTTAGGCTTCCTAAGTTCTTACATTGGCTGCCAATGCTTACAAGGCAGGCAAACCCGGAAGGAAAGGGGGAGATACTGCTTTATGACCTGATGATAAATGCATTAAGGCAGCGTCCTGATATAATGTTAGTTGGAGAGATTAGGGTTAAGAAAGACGCAGAGACCTTATTTGAAGCCATACATACTGGGCATGCAGTATATGGAACCGTACACGCTGATAACGCTGAGGATACTGTGATAAGGATGACTAATCCGCCGATAGACATACCTAAGATAATGCTTAACTCGCTTGGAGCGGTAGTCTCACTGTTCAGGCATAGGCGTCTTGGTATACGTAGGGTTCTTGAATTTGGGGAGATGCTTCAGGTCGGTGATGTTACAGTTACAGATAGATGGGACATACGCTCTGATACATTTACCCAGATAAATGCGCTTTCTAGGCTCGTTGAGACCATCTCCCTTTATGGAGGATATACGAGAAACGAGATAAAAAGCGATATTGCAGATAAGGTAAAGGTTCTTCAATGGATGGTTAAGAACAAATTGCTTGATGTGGAAGTTTCTGGTGCGGTGGTTGCAAACTACTACAAAGATCAGAACAGGGTTATTAAGATGGCAGAGGACGACGTTCCATTTTCAAATGATTTGATAAAGGGACTTTGATGCCTGAAGAATATGATAGGGTTATGGAAAGGCTTGCGGAGATAGAGAAAACCAGTATGGAAGACAAACAGATAGAAATGGACCTCAAGATTGCCAGTTCTGGAAATGAAAATTTCTTCCATGAAGATGATTATAATAAAGCAGTGGAAAAGATAAACAGAATAGTAACCAAGATTACTTCCTTGGAGAAGGAGCAGAAGGGGAAGCCT
>JAJZKQ010000011.1 GCA_021804095.1 Microcaldota archaeon
GCGAGAGATCGCTCCCTTTTCTTGAATATACGCTCATAAGACTGCAAGAAACAGAGCCATAACCTGTACACTGTGCACCTATATCTGTCCTTGTGGTTGATACAAGAAAGAATACGACAAGTATTGCTGATATTAGTATTATAATCACAAAGCTATACGTAGTCATGAATTCTATTGCAGACTGCGCCTTTCTCTCTCTAGCCATCATCAGATAATGGAAAGCTCATCTTAAAAATACTATCATTGTACTTATTCCAAAGCCAAAACAAAAAACTATATGCTTAAAATCCCAATTGTCAAACATGTTTAAAAAGCTAAAAGCAACTAAAATGGGCCAGGTATTCCTGGTAAACCGCGACATAGCCATGAATGAGGCAGAGCATGCCTATGAAAAGACTGTCCTTGAGATAGGACCGGGGCATGGAATTCTCACGCTTGAGCTATGCAAAAAGGCAAAAAAGGTAATAGCTGTAGAAAAGGACAAGCTTCTATACGATGAGCTCAAAAGGAATTACAATATAGAGAACCTTGAGCTTATAAATGCCGACTTTCTAGACCTTACCGAGAAAGATATTGACTACAACTCAATAGACATAGTCATATCCAACATACCCTATGTTATATCAAGCAAGATAATAGCCTGGATTGTCAAGCACAAGAAGGAAGCAGTCCTCTGCCTGCAAAAGGAATTTGTGGAGCACATGATGGCAGCTTCAGGAACAAGGGAGTATACCAAGCTAAGCGTCTTTTCATCGCTTGCGTTAAGCATAAGCGAGATAATGGTTGTAGACAGAGGCAACTTCAACCCCATACCTTCAATAGACTCTGAAATAATCTACATCAGGCCAAAGCACGGCAGCAATATATCCGAAGAGGAATGGATGGTCATAAATGCACTGATGCAGCACAAGAAAAAGACAGTAAGGAGAGCCATACTGGATTCCGAATCATATCTCAACTTAGGAAAGAAAACCGCAGATATGATATCCAAAGAAGAGAGCTACTCCTCTAAGCGCATATTTGCAATGGATCCAGAAGAAATCCTGGGCCTTGCCAAGCATATAATAGCACATCAGAAGACAAAAGGCTCCTGAATCTCCTTCATTATCAAGCTATTGCTTACTTTCTTTCTAAATACCTCTTCCGCCTTCCTGGCTTTCTCAAGCCCCAGAACTGCCTTATAATGCATAGGCGCAACCTTCTTCGCATCTATTCTCAATGCTGCGCTTACGGCTTCTTCAGGATCCATGGTATATGTGCCACTCATAGGCAGAAGTGCAAGATCTACCTTTATTTTCTCCATTTCAGGCACAAAATCTGTATCTCCAGCATGATAAATCCTGGCATTGCCTGTATCAAGAATGTATCCTACCCATCCATTTGCCTTAGGGTGCTTATCAAGCCTATCAGCGGCTGTATTGTATGCCGGTATAGTGCTAAAGTTGATGATATCCGAAGAATAACTCCTATTAGGCTCTACTCCAACAACCCTGCCTACGTTTATCTTTGAAATACTATCCTTTGTCACAAATATCTGAGTATCATTTACCGCTATCTTGCCTATGTCTTCCATGTTAAGATGGTCGAAATGCGGATGTGTTATAAATATTGCATCTGCCTTCCTCGAATTTTCAGGTATCTTGAAAGGATCTATGTATACAGTCTTCCCATCAACATCAAGAACAAAAGATGCATGCCCTATCCATTTCAGAAAATCAAATTCCATTATACTCTCCTATATTATTATTCTATCTGAAATCTTTTAAATAATGCTACCTTTATGAAATCTACAATGAAAAGAAAGAGCACCGATATCCCAATAACTGCAAGTATGGGTTCAACGCCTACTTTCGGCACAAGTATGCCGGATAATGCAAAGACGAGCCCTGCAACTATTCCGGCAGCAGAACCTACCAACAGGGCAGCGCTCGGCCTCGGCGCCCTCCAGAAAAGCTTTTTTGTCCTCATATTGAATATTCCGAATTTATTCGATATGTCCAACAGAAGGAAGGCGCATGTCTGGAACTGCAGCAATGTAAGACCGAGGGCCAACTTCAGCGGAACGAGAAGAAGCATTTCAAATATCATGACTCCTCCCAAAAGCACCATGGTGTACATTACTGCCTTTACCTTCCATATGTCCGGAGACATAGAATAAGCAACATTATCAGTGGCTATAGTTATATTGGCTATATCATTTGTAAAAAGCAGAAGTATCAGCAGGAACGGGGTTATTCCTATAAATCCATGCATAGCCAGAAAGAGTATAGCAATGAAACCTACTGTCTGTACCACCCTGTATATCTTTGCCATTGCATATGTGAGCATTCTCTCAAAGATTCTCCTGCTCTCCTTTACTGCCTCTATTATGACCTCTATGCCCTTTTCGGTTATTACCATCGCCGCCGCGCTCTTCGCAACATCTGTCGCATTGCTCACCGCTATACCCACTTCGGCCTCCTTCAATGCAGGCGCATCATTTATTCCGTCTCCTGTCATGCCTGTTATCTTCCTGTGGCTCTGAAGAGCCTTCACTATGGTATACTTATCCTCCGGATAGATATTCGCAAATCCTCCTGCCTTGCTTATGACCGGATAAATCTTCTTGTCATTGCGATTCAGAGTGCTCATGTCTATTATCTCTCCTTTCAGTCCCAGACTCGAGGCAGTCTCAATCGCAACTGCTATATTGTCCCCTGTAAGCATCTTAGTCTCAACTCCCATGTCGTTGAGTTCCTTTATCAGCTCTGCCGCATCTTCCCTCGGTTCATCATACAAAGCTATGATTCCGGCGAGCTTGAAGCCTCTTCCGCTCTCAACTGCAACTCCAAGGCTTCTGTATCCTTTTTTAGCATAATCAGCTACCAGCTTTGTAATCTTCTCTTTCTCTTCCTTATCGGATTTGCAGAGATCAAGCACCACCACTACTGCTCCTTTAATTACTTTATAACTGGAATTCCCATTCTTTATTATCGCTTCTGTCCTTTTGGTTGACATCTGAAAAGGGGTAAATTTAATCTGTTTTCCGCTCTTGATATGCATCTTCTTTGCATAATTCAGTATAGCATTGTCTATCGGGTCTTTGTCTTCTTCTCTTGAGGCCTCTGCAGCATATTTAATTACATCTGCATCTTTCTTTGAACCAAACGCAACAAGTTCCTTCACCACTATCAGGTTTTTGGTGAGGGTGCCTGTCTTATCCATGCAGAGTACATCCATTGTTGCGGTGTCTTCTACCGCATCAAGCTTTCTGACAAGAACCGACTTCTTCTGAAGCTTCTCGGTTCCAAGTGCCATTGCAACTGTAAATGCAGAAGGAAGCGCAACAGGCACCGAGGCTAGGAATACAATCAGGAGAAATTGCAGCAATCCCGCTATTCCCGCATGCAGATCAAGAACCCCGTATCCGAACAATACAACTATTATTACGATATCTATCAAAACCAGATATTTTACAATATGCATTATTGTTCCTTGAAGATGGTGTTTGGGTTTAGCCGTTTCCATCAAAGTGGCTATCCTTCCATAGCTTGTACCTTCCCTGGTTCTGACAACCAGACATGTTGCCTCGCCAACCCTGACAACAGCTCCCGCATATGCCATCTCTGATACTTTTTTAGCTATCGGCAGTGACTCCCCGGTTATTACCGATTCGTCTATCTCCAGATAATCACAATCGATTATCTTCACATCTGCAGGTATTATGTCTCCAAACCTTATCCTTATGACATCTCCCGGAACTATCTCCCTGGAAGACAGCTCTTTCCAAGAACCTGATCTCAAGACCCTTGCATTGGATCTTAGCCTCTGCTTCAATGCCTGTATTGAGAGATCTGCCCTATATTCCTCATAAAATGCAATTATTGTATTGAAAAAAAGCAGAGCCAGTATTATGTAGACGTCATTAAAGTTGCGTAGAATGTAAGATATTGCTATTACAACTATAAGCAAAATTGGTACAGGGCCGGTGAACTTCTTAAGAAACATGAGCAGATAATTCTCCTTTTCCTCATGTATCTCATTATAGCCATACTTCTCAATGTTCTTCTTTGCCTCCTGCTCAGACAATCCTTTTTTGCTGCTATTCAGTTTCTCAAGAGCTTCATTTATGCTGATATCCTTAAATTCATCCTTCTCCATCAACAATCTAAGCACGGGAAACTATAAAAACAGACCAGCCTATTTTCACTATTTTCACGATTATTTATAACCTCCAAATTCAAATAAAAAATTATAATATATTTTTACGGCCATGCAACAAGGCAGAAACCGAATCGCACCTATCTTCAAAAATGATAGGGCAAACAACGAAGCGACAAAAGTATCAGAATCCTGAAGGTGTAGAACAGTCATCTGCGGAGAACGGCAATCAAACCTGACGAAGAGATTTCCTTTGCTAACTTTTCCGCAAGGCCGAGATTTCCTCTATGCAGAGCTGCAGAAATAATCGTATTGAGATTATCCATGACTACTGGGTCATTTGTGTATTTTTCTGCAAGCCTGTCTTTCAAAGGTCCTACTCCTTTCGCGAGCTCTTCCGCAAAATCGAGATTTCCTCTATTCAGAGCTGCACAAATAATCGTATTGAGATTACCCATGACTACTGGGTTATATGCGTATTCTTCTGCAAGTCTGTCTCTTGTAGCTTTTGCATCTTTCGCGAGCTTTTCCGCAAGGCCGAGATTTCCTCTGACCAGAGCCGCATGAAGAATAGTACCTAGGTTATTGATGACTACTGGGTTATATGCGTATTCTTTCGCGAGTCTATCTCTTGTAGATTTTGCATCTTCCGCGAGCTCTTCGGCAAAGCCGAGATTTCCTCTAAGCAGAGCTGCAGAAATAATCGTACCGAGATTACTCATTACTACTGGGTCATCAGCGTATTCTTCTTCAAGTCTATTTCTTAAGGACTTTAATCCTTTCGCGAGCTTTTCCGCGAGACCGAGATTTCCTCTAATCAGAGATGCGGAAATAATCGTATTGAGATTCTTCATGACTACTTGATCATCTGCGTATTTTTCTGCAAGTCTATCTCTTGTAGATTTTGCATCTTTCGCGAGCTCTTCGGCAAAGCCGAGATTTCCTCTATGCAGAGCTGCAGAAATAATCGTACCGAGATTACTCATTACTACTGGGTCATTTGCGTATTCTTCTTCAAGTCTATTTCTTAAGGACTTTAATCCTTTCGCGAGCTTTTCCGCAATGGTAAGATCGCTGAGATTTATAGAAGCACTAAGTATAGTTCCTGCATTTTTTCTAACTATCGAATCCGGATGTTCTTTAAGTTTATATTTTACAGCTGCTATTTCGTATACGCTGAATTTTGATAATGAGAAATAAGGTTGAGGAAGTCCTTCTTCCACTGCAAGTTTTGTCTCTTCCTGAAGCATCACAGAGAAGCAGTTCAGGACATTCTTCATGTCTGGTGATATTTCAATAATGGGTTTTCCTGTTTCAGCATCAGCACAGTAAGAAGCAATCAGCCTTGAGAAACTTACAGCAAGCTTTCCGAACTCTTTTTCTTCTCTTCCTCTTATTGTGACATTTTCGGTTAAAATTCCAAGAATTGCATCTGCAATTTTTTGTCTTTCTTCTTTAAGTCCACCTTTAATCAACGGTTTTGATCTTACAGAGAATAACTCTTCCGCTCTCTCTTGTACAGTAACTCTTCTTTTTAACATTACGAATCCTGTTTCAGGCTTAGTTGCTGAAAACACTGTTCTTTCCATGATTTTTATTTGAATTTTCTCATATTTAAATTGTAATCTGCCTGTGCTGTGTTGACTAATTCAGGGGATTTCCGAGGAGTCCACTATTACTATTCCTTACCTGGAGGTTAAAAACCTCCAGGTTATACGATTTTTGGACGATCGTATGAGTAGAATCCACACTTCGGAGTTATATAAGAGTAGGAAGAGGAAAGGAAGATGGGGTAAGAAGAAACCAGAAGACAATCGAGATTGGGTAAAAACCAATGAAATGTATGTCGTCAGAGGCGAATTCTACCTTGACTTCGACTTCGTAATGAACTGGCAGAAAGAACTGGAATATATGAACAAAGGAAAAGTAGGAGCGCCTTTCCGTTTTCCTGAATCGTTCATGAAATGGCAGGCAGTATGGCATCAGTTTGTTGACTATCGTGGGTTGGAGGGCGTTGCAAGAAGTCTTTCGAGATTAATGCTGATACCAGAATACGACGATTATACAACGATCTGGAAACGCATACACAAAATGAGACCAGAGATAATTCTTCCGGATTATGATGATCTGGATGCCGGTAGTGACGGATCTGGACTTAAGACGAACAATGCTGGCGAATACAGGTCATTCAAATACGGTGAAAGAAAGGGGCAGCACAGGTATGTTGTTGTAATAATCACCGCAGACGTTAAACATAGGAAATTACTCGCAGTTGATGCACACATACAGGGCGAAGGACAAGATGAACCCAAAGTTGCCATGAGGCACATCAGGAAAATAGAACGGAACGGCAAGAATGTGAATAGTTTTTATGGTGATGGAAAGTTTGATACAAATGAAACCTTCAAGGAACTCGATAAGCGAGGTATTGAACCTAAAATACCGGTGCACATAAATGCGTCTTCTAGAGGTTCAGATCCTCCAAGAAGGAAACAGGTAAGGACACAGTTTGGATTGCCTACTGGCAAGAAAAGCCACAATCATTATCTGAAAGATACAGAAAAGAGACGTCGAAAATGGCAGAAAAAATGGAGGAAGGAAGTATGTCATGGTGATAGGTGGCCAGGAAACGAAGGGATATTCTCAGCAGTAAAAAGGAAATTCGGAGAGAATATCGTCAGTACTAAAAAGGGCAATATGGTCTTTGAAGCAATTCAAAGATTCTGGGCGTATGACGTAATCTGTATGTACGCAAATCAGAAAATGTGACACAATAAGAAATAAACATGGGAAATAGATTTATGGGTAATTAGTCAACCCTGCAGCTGCCTGAAGTCTATGACTCTACAAAAGGTAAATCTATCTCTTACTTCAGTTGAGGATAAAGCTCTCAATCACCGAAGACCAGTCTATTTTTGATGCGGAATACTAGTAAATGATACCAAAGAATATCACTGTGATAGGAAAAATAGAATTGTAGTCATACTAAAGTTTATCCTCCCGATCCCAATTTACTTATATGTTCTAAGCTTTGTTAAACCATAACAAACGCTAACAAAGACTATTACTTGAGGGTAAGGAGAATCGAACTCCTGCTTACAGAATGTCAATCTGTCGTCCTACCACTAGACGATACCCTCATCATATTGTTATTCTTTCTCCGTCTTCTGCAACCGATACCTCTTTGAAGACTTTGCTTGCTTCATCTATTAGTGGCTTCGCAGTTTTAAATCTTGTGCTTATATGTGTTAAAACCAGCCTCTTCACATTCGCTTTCTTTGCAATCTCTGCCGCTTCAAATGCTGTGGAATGCTTTCGCTCTCGTGCAAGCCTTCTAAATTCCTCAGTGTATGAAGACTCGTGTATAAGCAGGTCAGCTTCTTTTGCAGCCTTTACTGTTTCTCCGCTTGGCCGTGTATCCATTGCATACACTATCTTCCTGCCCGGCTTAATCTCTACAAGGTCTTTCGCATAGATGGTTCTTCTGCCTAACTTTATCCTGCCTTTTTTCAGGAGTTCGGAGAACATCTCTCCTACGATTCCCAGTTTCTTACATCTTTCCACTATGAAATTCTTTTTGTCATCTTCTTGAAAAACATATCCAAGTGCGTCTATCGTATGGTTGAGCCTGAAAGCGGAAATTCTGAAATCCTTGCCTTTGTATGCCAATCCTCCCTTTATTCCTATTATATTTATATCGTAACCTATCATTGCCTTGTCAAACATAACAAGTGCCTTTATTATCTTCTCCTGGCCTTTCGGCACAAATATATCCAGTGGTTTATCCCTGTTGCTCATCGCAAGCGTCCTTACAAGTCCTGCAATGCCTATTATATGGTCTCCATGCGAATGGCTTACAAAGATGGCTTTTACCCTGTAAGCATTTATTCCATACCTGAGCATTTGCATCTGGGTGCCTTCGCCACAGTCGAAAAGGAATATGTCACCTTCCCTGCGCAATGCAACTGAAGGAAGGCTTCTATCTTTGGCAGGGGAAGATCCTGACGATCCGAGTATTGTTACCTCAATCATATATTCATCATCAACATTCAATCTTCTATCTCTATTTTTACTGTCTTGTTTTTTAACTCAAGTTCTTTTATATTCATATATGGGAATACGTCACGCACTTCCTCCAGTTTAGCATTCCTGTTCTTTTTTAGATACTCTATAAGCATATTTATCTGCTGCATTTTTTCAAATATCTTCATTCCTGCTTTTGAATAGTAGTCTGATTCTGCCATGGCGCTCTTGATCAGCTGCTTCTGGGCCTCAATGCTTGATTCTATTCTCTTTTTTTCAGAATTAATGGCGGTGTCGGCATTTTCCATTCGGGGTTCTATCCAGAAATCATCAAGCAGTTGATTAAGGTTTTCATACTCTCTGCTTTCCAGCCCTTTGTATCTCACCACATCTACAATGGAGTAATCCTTAACAGAGCCTTCTTCAAGATAGATCCTGGGTCTCTCTGCCTTTTCCCTTTCACTAAAAAGAAGCATCTGGCCGACTAGCATATTCTTTGAATCTTCATCCAGAGCCAAAGCATCAACTCCCGGCTCAAGCCCACTCCTTCTTATAATATCCTCAAGATATATCGGGCCTATATTCATGATATCTGAAAGATGTCTTATGAGCTTCTTCCCCTGTGGCGCATCGTCAAGAATCTTCCTGAATGTGTCCTTGTCAAGTTTATCGATAGGAAGAACATTCCCTTTCGGAAATTCATAGTGGTTCCCCGGCGAAACGCTTCTATCCCTGTACCTGACTGTCTTGTAGCATTGCTCTATGACTCCACTGCTATTTATAAGTATTATATTTCCTTTCCCAAACATCTCGATTATCAGCCTGTAACCTTCTTCGCCAAATTCAATAATTATCATCCTGTCTGAATCATGCTGCTTCAGCGATGTAACTCTGGAATTCTCTATCCTCTTCCTGATGCCCATCGCAAAAGTTGAAGCCTCATCAGCAGGCTCAACAAATTTTGTCTCATTAAATGTTCCGAGAAGCCTGCAGTATATCTGCACATTGCCCTCCTTCTTGTAAAAAAGTATCCTGAAAGAACCTTCACCGAAGTCATAGAATTTCCTAAGGCGGCTACCTTCAAGTCTTCCTCTAAGCTCATCCAATACTCTGCTTATCTCTATCGAAGTTATTTCTCGCATATCTATTGCTCATTCAGGCACAAGACAAAACAGGAGATCATCTTCTCCTTCTTCCCTCTTCCTTTATGGCTTTGGAAAGGGCAAGCGTTCTTTCTTTAGGATTCCCTGATTTCTCTATGGCTGTACCTACCTGTATTATGTCTCCTCCGTTTTTTATTGCATCCCTGGCATCCTCGACTGTTTTGATGCCTCCGGCTACAATATAAGGAACCGATATCATTTTTCTTACTTCTCTTATCATATCAAGCGGGACACCAGAGTATCCTTGCAATTGTGGATTCGATCCTGCGTCTGTGACTATAATTCTATTGCCTAAAAACTCTCCTGCAAGAGCAAGAGACGCAGCTATCTTTGGTTTCTCCCTAGGTATCATATTCGCATCGCCTACCCATCCGACAGTTCCTCCTGGCTGTACTACTATATATCCTACCGGCAGAGGTTCTATATTAAGCGACTTTACAAGAGGCGCAGAGAGCATCTGTGCCTGCGTTATCCAATAAGGATTCCTAGCATTTAGCAATGACATGAAATAGACAGCATCTGCATATTTAGTGACTGTCGCTATATTTCCAGGAAACAGAACTACAGGCACGTTTATTTTTTCGGATATCCTCTTGGTGGTTTCTTCCAGAAGTTCTCCTTGGGCTCCAGTGCTCCCCCCTATAAGTACTATATCGGCTCCTCCTTCTACAGCATCGTATGCCGTTGTGACTGCATCATCCGAGTTTTTGTAATCAACCGGGTCGATAAGCACGAAGAGCAGGGCTCCTTCTTTGTCAAGGTTATCATGTATATATTTCTCTATTTTTCCTATTTTCATCTATTCACCTTCTTACTGTCTGAAATATTGAACTTGCCAAGCAGATATCCTGCTCCAGACTCAACACTTTCGGTAGGCATGAATCCGAGTTCCCTCCTGGATTTGGATATATCTATCTTTCTGTCACTGGTTATGAATCTCAATTCGTCAGTATCCAAGCCCCTGGCCTTTGCAACCATCTTGGCCACAAGCGCATTCACATGTTTTTTAGGAGCCTCAACTCCCAGTGTATTTGCCGCCAGGGTCAAAAGATACTTCTGGGTATATACTCTTCCGTCAGTTATGTTATATATCTTATTGCGGCTATTCTCCTTTTTCTCAAGAACAAGCTCAAATGCCTTTACCACATCGGATATATGTACAAGCGAGAGATTGTTATTTCCGTTCCCTATTACAAACGCCTTACCCTCTTTTACTGCCTTAAAAACCTTAAGAAAAGAGCTCTCAAATCCCGGCCCGTATATTGTTGCCATTCTAAGTATAGTATAGTCCAAGCCCGAATTCATTATCTCTTTCTCTGCAAGCAGTTTGCTCTCTCCGTAGCTGTCTGCAGGCATCAATTTCGATTCTTCCGAAAGTCTTTCCTTCCTTACTCTACCGTACACATTGACTGTGCTTGCAAATATCATTCTTTTGACTCCAGATTCCTTCGCGCTCTCAGCAAGTTTTTTTGTTCCGAGCGTATTTATCCTCATTATCTCATTAACTCCCGTCTTGTACTGGCTCACCATCGCTGCAAGATGTATAACCGTATCTGCACCTCTGCATGCTTTCTCTATGGCCTTCTCATCAGTAATATCTCCAAGGTATGGTATGCTTCCCGCCTTAGCGCGTACAGCATCCTCCTTAGCCTGAACAAGAACTCTTACCTCCATTCCTTTATTGATCAGCGAGGCCGTAACATGTCTTCCAAGCCTACCTGTTCCCCCGGTAACTAGAACTATCTCCTTCTCTGATCTCTTCATACTATCCTCTTTTCCTCTTCCTTAAGCAGATTCCCTACTATAAATCCGGTTTTGCTCTCAGGCACCATGCTTATTGCATAAGATGTCCAATCCTTTCCGAATGGCACGCACATGCTTGTAGTGAATCCCTTCCTAGCAAGTTTCGCTATCTTTCTTCTGCTGTATCCCAACCAAAATTCCAATACCAGACCTTTCTTGAACTTGGGATTCGATATCTCAGACAAAAGTCTCTTCGGCGGAGATGCTATTACAACTGTCTTTCTTTTTTCCATAGCTGTTTTTATCTCAGTAATGCGCGAAATCCTGTCCTTTTCATGTTCGGCATTGAATATTATCTTGACTGCGCTTGCATTCCATCTGTCTGCAATCCCAGGCTCTATGTCTTCAGGAGCAGCAATCCCAAAGCCTTTTGTACCTGCAAACTTCCCAGGTTCTATCTCCTCCCCATAATCTCTGTCAAAGGCAGCCCAGACGAAGACACCGGCCTTATTTCCTACATCTACTATGTCCATGAGATTCTCAGAGGCGAAACCTCCGTCAATAAGTCCTCCTATCTTGTCTATCGGCACATGAACGCTAGCTTTGAGCCCAAGCCTCGATATCCTTCTTATCAGCTCCGTGTATGTTGTAGTGATATATCTTGCCTTTGTTTTATTTTCAGGCGCGTCGCTGAGGAACATTATGGAAGTAAGCATCTTTTCTCTGCCAAGCCACTGCGCCTTCTCTATCGCGGAATTCATTGTGGGTCCGGCTATGTGTTTTTTTATCAGCCTATATGCTAGCTTTTCTACTAGCGAATCCTTTTGCAAGGTATCACATATATAATCAAACGCCAAGGTTTATAAGTGATTTCATGATTACGATTACGAAAACAGAGGGCATCAGAGGAGAGATAAAAACAGAGCCTGAAGATTTCATAGTAAAAGAGATAACAAAGTCGGGAAAGGCGTTAGAGCCAGGTTGTAAATATACTCCAGAGGAGCTTGGAGAAGCGCCTCTACCCGGAAGCAAGTTTACAACATTCATACTGGAAAAGAGGAACTGGGATACTATATCGGCACTACTTGCGATTGCAAAAAAAGCAGGGCGTGGGAGGAAATCCATAAGCTATGCCGGAGTAAAGGACAAAAGGTCTATTTCGGTGCAGCTTGCTTCCATTTACGGAGCCACTCCTTCAAGCATAAGTTCCATAAGTATAAAGGACATACAGATAAATGGCGCATGGGAAGGCAGCGAAATAACCCTAGGGAGTAATCTTGGCAATTCATTCTCTGTAAAGCTTAATGGAGCCAATGGCGGCATTGAACGCCTTTCTTCTATAATAGAGGAGTCTATGGGTCTCTTTCCAAATTATTTTGACAGACAGCGATTCGGATACCGTCTAAACAATTTCAGCATAGGCATGCATATCCTAAACAACGAGATGGAAGAGGCTGTAATGTCATTCCTTGCCTATAGCGGCAAGGAGACAGATATGGAATCACGTGAGGCCCGGGCAAAGCTTGCCGAAGAGAGGGATTTCCAGAAGGCGTTAGACTACTTCCCAAGACATCTGCGTCCGGAGCGGACTATGATAGCATATCTTGCAAGATATAGAAACTTCCCTAATGCCATAAGAAGCATGCAGCGTGGAATAGCAATAATGTTCATACATTCGGTAGAGGATGCGATATTCAACTCCGTACTGGAGAAGAGAATCCGGGAAGGCGATCTCAAATCAAGACTTGGCTGCAAGGCTAACTTCTACGGTTTTCCTGACATTGATACGGTATCAGAGTCAGAGGAAAAAAATTTCGTGGTAGACGCACTTATAGGATACGAGACAAAAGAAGAATACATCTCAGACTATTCAAAGGATATTATGGAACAACTCGGGATAAACAAAGATTCGTTCAAGATTAAGAGTCTTCCTGAATTGAGTATGAAAGGCGCATATCGTCCTATCCTTTCTCCTTTCAAGGATCTCAGTTATGGGCTCATGGAAAGCACAGGCAGTCTAAATCTGGAGTTCTCAATTCCTTCAGGGTCATACGCCACAATTTTTCTAAATGAGATAACAAAGAATGACAATACAAGTACATCTGAAATGCTTAACGAGCCCAAGTTGTTATAATCCTTGAAGGATTAGGTATCCGCGTGTCTTTCTGAGATCCGGAAGTCGAAAAATCTACTTTTAGGTAAGGTATTTTATTCTTACCTTCCATACATCATCAGTGGGTAAAATGTACGATGAATCTTCAATACAAAAAGATCCAAATGCCGATTATGATTACTTCAAGCCTAATATCGCCGTTGTAGGCGTGGGAGGCGGCGGAAACAATACCATACATCGCCTATGTTCAATGGAGGTAAAGAACGCAGATCTGTATGCGTTCAATACCGATGGAAAACAATTAGAAATGCTCAACCCCCGCATAAACCGTGTGATGTTAGGGAGAGAACTCACAAGAGGGCTCGGTGCGGGGGGCTTTCCTGACATTGGAGAAAAGGCAGCTGAACTCTCAAGGCAGAGCATCGAACAACTACTATCAAACAAAAATATAGTCTTCCTTACTGCAGGAATGGGGGGCGGAACAGGAACCGGAGCGGCTCCTGTGATTGCGAGGGCGGCAAAGGATGCGGGAGCGATAGTTATAGGCATAGTAACTCTGCCTTTCTCCCTTGAGCGTTCAAGGCTAGCGACTGCAAGAAAAGGAATAAGCAGGCTAAAGGAACATGTTGACACTTTGATAATAATAGACAACCAGAAACTTGTGACTTTATATCCAAATCTCCCTATAGAACAGACATTCAAGCTTGCAGATGAAATAGCTGCTAAGGCAGTAAGAGGCATTACCGAAACAATAACAGAGCCCAGTATGATGAATCTTGATTTTGCAGATATACAGAGCATCATGAAAATAGGCGGCATATCTATGATAAGCGTGGGCTCTGGAAAAGGGCATGATAGGGTAGAGGAGGTTGTAAACAGCACATTAAACAACAAGCTCCTCGATGTCGATTACAGGAATGCCAAGGGAGTACTTCTACACATAACCGGAGGACCTGATCTTACTCTTGGTGAGGCAAACCAGATAGGCTCAAAGCTTACTGAGACAGTATCCCCAAACGCTAGCGTCATGTGGGGCGCAAGAATGGATCCCGAATATGAAGGCAGACTAGAAGTCATAGGCATATTTACAGGCTTATCCGACTCGGTAGACCAGTTCAGTGATTCTGGAAGAACAACATCTCCCAGTACAGATATTGATATGATCTGACTGTCTGCAAAGAAAACCGCTTAATACCGATGCTCGGAGCGCAATGAATAAACCTAAAGTCACATAGAAGATATGTCAGAAATAAGTGCCTTCCGGACCACAGCCCACTATTCAATAACATATAGAAATAGACTATACTATGCTGATAAAATCGGACAGCTTACAATTTAAATATGAGAAAATTCAAATAAAAATCATGGAAAGAACAGTGTTTTCAGCAACTAAGCCTGAAACCGAATTCGTAATGTTAAAAAGAGGAGTTACTGTACAAGAGAGTGCAGAAGAGTTATTCTCTGTAAGATCAAAACCATTGATTAAAGGTAGACTTAAAGAAGAAAGACAAAAAGTTGCGGACGTAATTCTTGGAACTTTAACTGAAAATGTCACAATAAAAGGAAGAGAAGAAAAAGAGTTCGGAAAGCTTGCTGTAAGTTTTTCAAGGCTGATTGCTTCTTACTGTGCTGATGCTGAAACAGGAAAACCCATTATTGAAATATCACCAGACATGAAGAATGTCCTGAACTGCTTCTCCGATATGCTTCAGGAAGAGACAAAACTTGCATTGGAAGAAGGGCTTCCTCATCCTTATTTCTCATTATCAAAATTCAGCGTATACGAAATAGCAGCTGTAAAATATAAACTTAAAGAACATCCGGATTTGATAGTTAGAAAAAATGCAGGAACTATACTTCATGCGGCTATAAACCTTAGCGATCTTTCCATTGCGGAAGAGCTCGCGAAAGATGCAAAATCTACAAGAGATAGACTTGCAGAAGAATACGCGGATGACCCAGTAGTCATGAATAATCTCGATACGATTATTTATGCAGCTCTGGCCAGAGGAAATCTCGACTTTGCGGAAGAGCTCGCGGAAGAAATCTCTTTATCAGGATCTCTTGCCGTTCTCCGCAGATGACTGCTCTACGCCTTCAGGATTCTGATACTTTTGTCGCTTCGTTGTTTGCTTTGTCTCTTCCCAATACAAATACCCTCCCTTCGGATATCTGCTTCATCTCTTCCTCATGGGTTATTATGAAGATCTGATCTACTATCTTGGGAAGTTTTTCATTGAATACATCTACAAGCTTTCCTATTCCTATCCTATCTATGTTATGGGTAGGTTCATCAAGTATTAGCCATTTTAAATTAGGCACAAGAACCATTGCAAATGCTATCCTCATGGCAAGGCATGCTATATTGCGCTCACCTCCACTTGCAATTGACTCTACATTCTCCCAAAACTCTCCTTTGTTTCTCTGCATGCATAGTTTCAGCGTATAATCTGTCTCTGAGCCTTCTAGTTTTATACCAATATAATCTCCATAAGGGTATAGTTCCGGCCAGATTTCTTCCATTATCTTGTTTACAGAGCCTATCAATCTGCTTCTAAGCAATGCTTGGGTCTCAAGCAGGGAATTTCCAAACTTTATAAGATTTTCAGATACCAGTCTCTTATATTCAACATCTTTCTTTATCTTGCTTATGCGTTCAATCTCCTTCTTCCTGCTTAGTATCTCTATGTTCTTGTCTGCAATCTTCCTTGCCAGGGCTTCTATCATGGCTTCTCTTCTTCCTGCCTCCGAGCTTATCAATGTAAATCGTTTATGAAGTTCATCTATTGTTTTTTCATCTACTTTAAGATCTGCAAGTATGTCCTTCAATTCTTTTATGGACTCTTCTCCAACCTTCTTTTCTTTTATATATTTATCTCTTCTCTCAGCGGATGCCTGTGCCGATTTTATCAATGATATTTTTTCATTCTTTTTTGCAACTTCCAGGTTCAAGGATTCGGTTCCCGCAGCGGATTTTTCAGTCTCTTTCCTTGTGTTTGCTAATTTTTCATTATTCTCCTTTCTCCTTTTTTCTATGTCTGTATATAATTTCAGGCTATCTTCTATCACTCCTACTCTCTTAATCTTAATTTCAAGCCTCTCCGAATCTTCCTTCAGTTTCTTCTTTGAAGAGAGAAGAATATCATACTCTCCCAATGCTTTCTGCAATGTTTCATCTTTAGTCTTCAATAATTCCTTGCGCATTATCTCGTTAAGATCCCTCTCGCATACTGGACATTTGCCCCTCTCTTCATGTAGTTCTCGTATCCATTTCTCAGACTCTTTTCTAATAGAAATATTCTGCGCTATTCTTTCTTCGACTTCTTCAAGCTCTTTCTTCAGTTTTATAAGCTCCCCACCTATCTTATCTTTTCCAGAAGTCCTGAGTTCATCTTCATATTGTACTTTTTTTACAGCTTCTTTTTCTATAGTTGTTGATTCATTCTGAAGCTTTCCAAGAAGATTCTGCTGCTCGCGGGCAGATCTGATTACTCTATCAAGATCTTCCCTCAGCCTATTCAATTCTTTCTCTTCCTCAGAAAGAGCAAGCAGTATATCATGCATACTTCCAGGATTCTGAACTTCTATTTTTGATATCTCCTCTGAAAGCAGATCTATCCTGCTCTGCAGCTCGGCTACCTTTCTTGTTGTAATATTTTTCCTGCTCAAATCGGCTTTCATCCTTTCAAGTCTTTCCCCCAACACGGTCTTTTCTATATTGAGACTCTCAAGCTCCTTTTTTGTCTCTTCGAGCCTCTTCGAATCTGTCTTCTCTTCTTCTATAATCTTTCCGAGTTCTTCATTCTGCCTATCTATTTCAAAGCCTTTCACTATCCTATCTCCTTCTTCTGCCATATCTTTAATGCGGTTAATTAAGCTTGTATTATTCTCCTGTGCAGCTGCAAACCTATCAAGTCCCAGAAGATTATCTATCTGTTTCTTTCTATCTGATGCCTTTAATTCAAGAAAGTAATCAAGTCTATTCTGCTCTGAATAAACTGCCCTTGAGAAGAGATCATAGTCCATGGCTAGAGCTTTCTCAATCTCTTCAGTAACTCGCTGAGGCTGCGATTGTATATATGTTCCATCTTTCCGGAGTGTCGCTTTAGACTGTCCACCAGAGGTTATCTCACGCTCTACAACATAATTTACATTTCCAACACTGAAAGAAAGTTTAATTTTAGCACTTATGTTTCCTTCCTGACTGTTTCTTATTATGTTTTCAGTATCAACTCTTCTGTTCTGCCTTGCCGGAAAAGTTCCAAAAAGCCCGAATGATATAGCATCCATCACTGAGCTCTTTCCTGCTCCCATGTGTCCTATGAGTATGTTAGGCCCTTTGACAAAGGACATCTTTGTATGTCCATGCGCTTTCCAGTTTGTAAGCTCTATTGATTCTATCATCAAAACAGAATCTCTTCTACTTTAAGGAATATATAACTGCGAGAATCAGGACTAATCCAAACTGCAAGTATTGGTGCGAAACAAAACCTATGGAAAATCTGCCAGTTTGCAATTTTATTTATGGAATGCACTCTTTCAACAATACAGGTATATATTACTTGCTGCATAAATATAACTCGGTTATAACAGTGAATAGCAAATACGAGAAGGCTTACAAAGAGGTAATTCCGGCTGCAAGGGCCGCTCTGATAGCAGAACTCAGCAACACATACGGGATAAAAGAAGATTCCATATCTGAATATGTAGAGATAACTCAGGCTGCGATAAGCAAATACTTAAACGGCAAGCATTCTGAAAAGATAAAAGCCACAATGGAGAAGATAGACAAAGCAGTCATAAAAGAATATGCCGAGAAAATCAAAAACCAAACCCCGCAGGCATTAAACAAGTATCTCTGCACCGTATGCAGCAGACTAAACACCTTCGAGTGCAGGTTCTCTGCAAACCGGTGAATCGTTCATGGTAGACCAGCAAATCGAAAAAATGGCGGAGGCCGAAGAATACAAAGAGAGATACGGCTTCAGCGACCAAACCATAGAATACGAAAGTTTTGAGAAAGGACTCAATGAAGAGGTCATAAGGAAGATTTCAGCGCTGAAAAGTGAGCCGGAATGGATGCTTGAGAAGAGATTAACCGCATACAAAATATTCCTATCAAAGCCAACACCTAAATGGGGCGCAGACCTCGGCGCCATAGATTATGATGACATATACTATTACAGGCAACCTAAAGGCAATGAGGCCAACAGGTGGGAGGACGTTCCAGCTGACATAAAAAAGACTTTTGAGAAACTAGGAGTTCCAGAAGCAGAAGCCAAATTCTTCGCAGGTGCCGAAGCGCAGTTCGATTCTTCAGTAGTATATTCACATGTAAATAAGGAGCTTGAACGGCAAGGGATAATATTTACCGATACCGATACGGCAGTCAAGAAATATCCAGAGCTCATGAAGAAATATTTCGGCAAAATAATACCTGCAAACGATAACAAATTTGCAGCGTTAAATACTGCAGTATGGTCAGGGGGGTCTTTCATATACATACCCAAAGGAGTAAAGGCAAGCATGCCTCTAAACGCATATTTCAGAATAAACGCTGAAAAGTCAGGGCAGTTCGAGCGCACACTGATAATAGCAGACGAAGGCTCCGAAGTGCAATATGTTGAAGGATGCACAGCGCCGGTATATGCTACAAACTCGCTTCATTCAGCAGTTGTGGAATTAGTTGCGCTGAAAGGTGCAAAAATCCGTTATGTGACTATACAAAACTGGTCAAAGAACGTCTACAATCTTGTAACGCAAAGAGCACATGTGGAAGAGAACGGACGTGTTGAATGGATAGATGCAAATATAGGGAGCAAGATAAACATGAAATATCCTTCAATATTCCTAAAAGGAAAAGGTGCAAGTGGAGAAGTTCTTTCCATCGCCTTGGCAGGAGAAGGCCAGGTACAAGATTCAGGAGGAAAGATATACCATCTGGCTCCTAACACTACCTCTAAAATAATATCAAAGAGCGTATCAAAAGGCAGCGGCTTAAGTACTTTCAGGGGATTGCTGCATATAGCAAAGAATGCTGAAAATTCCAAAGCGCATGTATCATGCGATGCGTTGTTGCTTGATGGCCTTGCGAAAACAAATACTTTTCCATACAATCAGATAAACAGAAGCGACGCCATCATCAGCCATGAAGCCAAGATAGGAAAGATAAATGACGATGAGATATTCTATCTTATGTCAAGAGGCATCTCGGAAGAGGATGCAGTTGCAATGATAGTCCTAGGGTTCATTGATGACCTTACAAAGGTGCTTCCTATGGAATATTCATTAGAGCTTAAGAGACTTATAAAATTAGACACCAGTGGCGGAGTCGGCTAAACATGTATATGGTGTTTTATTGGAATATGAAACTTTCAAAAATGAAGCCATACGCAAGTATGCTGAACTTCCAAATGAAACAAATGATCTATACAAAAAATACTATACTGAAGTGAATCTTCCTTCTACTTACAAACATACAAACGACGAAAAAACAGCCTCGGCTGTGAAGTCACTCGTAACAAAGATAGAGGAACATACCGGACTAAAATTCGACTTGGTCCTCTCTGCCTCTCTCCAGAGAAATAATTCAGACATTCTGCACCTCAAAAAGATGGAATCGATACCAGAAATACTTGAAAATAAGCTCTATAAAAGTTCAGACAACAAGCTTGCAGCATTCATAAACGCAAATGCAGATTATGCAGTAATAGTGGAGACACCCCCAAACACCTCGAAAAAAATAAACATGGTATTCATAAATGATGCTGATATCTCGTCTGAGTGTATCTTCAAGTTAGGCGAAGGATCAAAACTGGATATCTTCCAGATTTTCGCTTCGATAGGCGGAGGCTCCACATCCGCAACCCTACAGGAATTCCAGATATCAAAAGGAGCCCACATGAATATCACCATGATGAGCGACATGGGAAAAGACTCAACCCTAGTAAGCCTAAGCAAAGGTGTTTTAGAGGAAAAAGGAAGCCTCAATGCAAATTTCATATACAACGGATCAAAGCTTACCAAGGCAATAAACTTCTTTGATTCAAGAGGCATCGGAAGCAAGGTATCTGTATCAGAGGCAGTATATGGGACAGAAGATCAGAAATTCGATATAAACACGCATCTTCTCAATTCAAAGGAGCTAAGTCTGACAAAACTTGATACAGGCGCAATACTTGATGACCGATCGAACTGCCAACTTAAAGGCTATGCCAAGATAGAGAAATACGCCAAAGGGGCATTTTCCAACATAAGCCAGCGTGGCATTCTTCTCAGCGAGGCATCACATATAGATGCGCTTCCGGATATGTCAATAGATTATAGCGACCAGGTTACAGCCACACACAGCGCAGCAACCTCTCCGATAGACAAGGAAGCACTCTTCTATCTTATGTCAAGAGGCCTATCAGATTCCACTGCAAGAAAGATGTTTATATCATCCTTTATACTGAAATATCTAAACAACATAAGCGATCCGGCTGTAAAGGAGATAGTATCCTCTGCAATAATAAGAAGGGTAGAGGGAAAGCCTCCAGGGGAGATTCATAATATAACCCTGAAGGATATCTGGTTCTCCAAGGAAAAAAATGAAAAGATGATACCATGAAACTTGAGATAATAGACCTACATGTAAGCATTGACGACAAAGAGATAGTAAAAGGAGTGAACCTGACTGTAAATCAGGGGGAGACCCATGTTATAATGGGTCCAAACGGCTCTGGAAAGACAACCCTAGCAAAAGCCATAATGGGCCATCCCCTCCTCAAGGTAACCAAGGGGGATATGCTTGTAGACGGAAAGAGCATAAAGGACATGAAGGCAAACGAAAGAGCTAAACTCGGAATATTCCTGCAGTTTCAAAATCCGATAGAGGTGGAAGGCCTCGGGCTTTTAAGTTTTCTGAACACTGCAAGAGGTGCCATAACTGAGAAGCCCCTGCAATACAAGGAATTTATGAATGAGATAAAATCCGCTTCAAAGGATCTGGGCATGAAAGAGGAGCTTATAGGAAGGTCACTCAATCATGGATTCTCCGGAGGCGAAAAGAAAAAAGCAGAAGTGCTCCAGATGCGTATCCTAGATCCAAAGATAGCAATACTCGACGAGCCCGATTCAGGCCTTGACATAGACGCGGTAAGGATAGTGGCCTCAAACATAGACAATTTGCAAAAAGAACGAAATATGGGAATGCTTGTCATAACCCACTATAGCCGTATACTCGAATATCTGGATCCTAAATTCATACATATAATGAAAGAAGGTAAAATAGCAAGAGAAGGGGGCAAAGAGCTCATATCCGAAATAGAGGAATCCGGTTATTCAGATGCCTAAATTCAATGTTTTAGAAATAAGGAAAGACTTTCCAATATTATCTACTACTACCAACGGAAAACCTCTAATTTATCTGGACAGCGCAGCAACATCACAAAAACCTCTTAGCATGATAAATGCTGTCTCAGACTTCTACAAACGTTACAATGCCAACATACACAGGGGAATATATGAGATCTCAGTAAAGGCTACAGAAGCCTATCAGGAATCAAAAGAGACAGTCTCAAAATTTATAAATGCTTCTTCCTACAGGGAAATAGTATACTGCAAAAACACCACCGACGCAATAAATACTGTGGCACTCTCTTGGGGAGAAGGCAATATTTCCGAAGGAGACACTATCCTTCTCTCAGAGACTGAGCATCATAGCAACATAGTTCCATGGCAACTTCTGGCCAAACGGAAAAAAGCAAAAATCGAATACATAAAGATGGGAGACGATTTCAAGTTAAACATGGAGGACTACAAAGCCAAGCTTGAAAACAATCCGAAGCTAGTTGCATTCACACACATCTCAAATGTATTAGGCACTATAAACAATGCCAAGGAGATGACCAAAATGGCACACGGCAAAGGCGCCCTCGTTCTTTTAGACGCTGCACAATCCGTTCCACATCTTCCTGTAGATGTAATTGATATAGATTGTGATTTCATGGCTTTCTCCGGCCATAAAATGCTAGGTCCGGCAGGAATCGGCGTACTGTATGGAAAAGACTCTATACTCGAGGAGATGCCTCCTGTGATAGGCGGAGGCGACATGATAAGAAGCGTTACATTCGAAGGATCCAACTGGAACGAGCTTCCGTGGAAATTCGAGGCAGGTACTCCTAACACTGAGGGGGCAATAGGACTTAAAGCAGGCATCGAATACCTAAATTCGTGCGGCATGGGAAACATACATAAGCATGAGGAATACCTTACCAAGCATGCTCTAGAGTCACTGGAGGAAGCAGGCGCCACCATATATGGGATAAGTGGGAAAAACGAATTAAGTGATCGTACTGGAGTAATCTCATTCAAGCTGAAAGGGGCACATCCGCATGATATCTCTACTATAATGAGCAGTGAAGGAATAGCCATCCGTGCAGGTCATCACTGTGCAATGCCTCTTATAAATAAAGTTCTTCAGGAACCTGCTCTTGCAAGGATAAGTTTCTATCTCTATAATACAGTAGATGAAACAGAACTGGCAATAAATGCCCTGGAAAAAGTAAAAAAGATACTGGGCATAAAACACGGCAAATCCCAATAATCCAACATCATCCATACAGCACAGCTGCTGAATCTTCCCAAGCCTTTATTCTCCCTGCAATATGTAGAAAGTTGACATTTGAACTCAACGTACCTGGTTTTATTCCATACTGAAGAACATTATGAGATGTTTTCGTCATTAAGACATTTTATGATTTCGTCATTCAGCACGCCTATCTTCGCTTTATGACTATTTGTCAACTTCCTACCTGCAATATGGCTATACGATATTATTATAAATCTATTTATCTTCTATTTTTATCTGACAAGCAGGACTAACAAGGTATGATCTGCAAAACAATGAGCAATCCAGGTCTAATATCCAAAACCCGATGTATATGGAAAAAACTAATCCAAATCCTGTTAAATTGCCCTCCGAGCATATCGGCACGCCATTCGGGATTCTCATATCAAAAACAGCAGAAACCGAAATCCATTACAAGACGCTTTCAATGGAGAGGTATGAAGATACTCATTTTTCTCCAATAGTAAATATTCTATCATGCTTACCTATAGCCCATAAACCAACAATATCTCTTATAGAAAGGCACCAGGCATTTACTAGCAGACATCCTGTACATTATGAGATATATTCATTATTGAATCCCAATAATGAAAGTGTGTTCATAAGAAGATACACAAGCCTAACTGGAAAATATGACGATATAAATAGCTCTAATAAAATGGCAAGAAACCTCATAATGCTAGGTAAAAGCATGGTTACTCTTCATACCGGGTTCCATCCACAGTGCCATGAAGAAGGGATAAAAAGACTCCTAATCTGCATATCAAGAGAAATTGCCTCGGCAATCGAAGGAGGAACTTCTAACTCTCTAAAAACTACAATAAGATCTGCTAATTAATCATAATGTAAGGAGAAAATGCAGGGGGTGAGATTTGAACTCCTGCAGCCCTAACGAATGTGTGGTCGGTTCAGTTGTCGCCAACGTTCGTTTAAGCTAGATGCTATTTTCAAAATCTTCGAGCTTTGCCAGCAGGTCGTTTTTCAGTTCCTCCCAGCTTTTTGGCCTATGTGCCGCCGGGATAAATGGATTCGTGAGATTGCGCATCTTCTTCGGGTCGCTCTTTTTCAGACGAATGACCATCCTCCGCATGAACGAATCCACTGTTTCTGAACTGCCTTCCGATTCCAGCATTAATCCTATCGCAGTCTTGAGCACATTCCCAGAGCACATTGGAAACGCCATGTGGACGTCATATACATCTTTGCCTTCTGTGCGTGTTGCTAGTGCGTTCATCTTACGTGCAGTCAAATCCTCTATGGAGTACATCTTTATGCCACTTATAGAAGAATGTGTGAATTCCGAGACTATCTGATTGGTCTCCACTGGTCTGGATGTGAGAAGTTTTTTTGGAGCTATATCGATTCTAACGTGATCATTGGCGCCCAGCGGAGTTTCGTACATGCAGTAAAACTGCATCGTGGTGCGTACTCTGCGGAAATCCGTAATCCTGTATCCTTTAAGGCTGCTTGCCAGGCTTTTCGAAAATCTGGAGAGTTCTTCACTTGCATTCTTTGTCACCAAGTCAAAATCAGCATCTTCTGAAAACCTCTGGGTTTTCTGCAGATACGCTTTGTTCAGCGCAGTCCCGCCCTTGAACACCAATGAGTCTGGTTTTTGGGCAGCAAGTGCGGCTATTTGGGATATAACCTCTACAAGATGAAATTCTTTGAATACGAATTGAAGCGGGAGCCCATAACGAATTGCAATTGTCCTGCATATTTCCAAATCTAATTCCATGTTAGTCGATCCCTGCCTGTTATCACTTTTTTAACCCTGTCAAATTTGCTGCGCGTCCTTTTTGAGACAAAGCGGTTTACATATGAATCAAATTCTTTCAGCTCTTCTACGCTTAATTTTGCAGCTCTATAAGCATCAATAAGCTTATCTCTCCCGATTGAATATCTCTCTAGATAAAGGCAGTCAAATAAGGTCTTTGCTCTGGTGGAAACCGTTAAATTTCCGACATTTTCGAACCCGATGGCTTTCTCTTTCATAGCAACAGCTCTGAATTCATAGGCTCCGATTGCCATCGATGCCGATCTGTGTGTTGTCACTACCGTTACAAGGAACGGAAGCTCAGTGATTAGCTTGTGCACATACAATGCGCTTGAAAATCCAAGGTACCCATTGTAGGTATACTGCGCAGCTGCGAATGCGTCTCTTATCGGATTTGATGAATATACGCCACGTTTTAGGCGGATGACCTTACCTGACTTACTCAACCTGCTCAGTGTGGTTTTCAGGGTAGAGTTATCGCAGAGCCGCAGGCTCTCCAGAGTCTCCAATCCAGCGATGCCGTCTGGTGAACTTTCAACTATGTGCCTGAGCCTTTCAGTTAAACTATCCACATATCAATAATAAACAATATGTTTATTTAAAGCTTTTGCTTATCCAGATACAGAGAGGTTTTAGATGGTGCAGGGGGTGAGATTCGAACTCACGAATCCACAAAGGAAACGGGCCCTAAACCCGTCACATTTGGCCAGGCTCTGCAACCCCTGCATGATTTATT
>JAJZKQ010000034.1 GCA_021804095.1 Microcaldota archaeon
AAAGCGAATGCAAAACAAAAGTCATATAAATTTTAACGGTGCAATAACCACGGCCGTCATGAAAACTGCATATAAATATCGTGCATATCCTTCAAAGGAGCAGAAAGAAATACTCAATCGGCAGATGCTTCTTTCAAAGGAACTCTACAACCTGCTCCTTGAAAAGTCAAAGGCATACTATAGGGAAACAGGCAAAACCATGACAGAATACAGAATGAATATCTGGATTACACAGGCGAAGAAGGAAAGACCAGAACTCACAGAACTGCACTCGCAGGTTCTTCAGAATGTCTCAAAGAGGGTATCTGATGCTTACAGGCACTTCTTCAGAAGATGCAAGGAAAAGAAACACGGAAAGAATATCAAGGCCGGATTCCCACGATACAGGAAATTCGTATCATCGCTGACATATCCGCAGTTCGGTTTCAAAATAGAAAAGAAGACCGCAGAACTCTCAAAGATAGGCAGTATAAACTTCGTTAATCACAGGGAGATAGAAGGCAGGACAAAGACGCTTACGATAAAGAAAACAAAGTTGCAGGAATGGTATATTACCATTGCAGTTGAAAGAGAGGATAAACCATTCGCATCAAACGACAAACCAAAGGTCGGCATGGATTTGGGAATAAACCAATATGTTGCACTCTCGGACAACACAATTCATCAGAACGCAAAGATAACAAAGCATCAGAGAAACCACTCAAGTTTTCTGCAACAGAACGTCTCAAGAAAGAAAAAAGGCTCTCACAATAGAAAGAAGGCAGTGATAAGATTCGCAAGATACTCGGAACACATCGCAAGGATAAGGCAGGATTGCCTTCATAAACTTTCATACGAATTGGTAAGTTCACATTCGTTTATCGCATACGAAGATTTAGAGATAAATAATATGGTAAAGAATCGCAGATATTCAAGGTTGATAGAAGAATGTTCCTGGGGAAACTTCACGCAAATGCTACAATACAAGGCTGAAAGTGCCGGTTGCGTAGCGGTTGAAGTAAATCCCCAATTCACCACGATGACTTGCAGTAATTGCGGGAACGTGCGAAGAATGTCAATATCGCAAAGGACATTCATCTGCGAGAAGTGTGGTATGAAAAAGGACAGGGACATAAATGCATCAATAAACATACTTAGGGCTTTGAACTCTGCGAGTTCAAATTTTGACAGCAAAGCTGTCAAATCTACCGCAGGACATGCGGGAAGTCAGGTCTGTGGAGACGACACAAGACCTTCCGCAAGGAAGGCGGTTGCCGAAGAAGCAGGAACCGTAAGGGCGGCATCATGACGACCAATCATAGTCAGCTCCCAACCTTCAGTTGGGGAGGATGTCACATAACTAACATGAATAATAATTCTTCATAAAAGCCAGTTACAAAACCAGAGTGAAAACATATGCCCAAAAAAGCAAAAACTCACATAAAAAAGCTTAAACGCTGGCTTGAGATTCTTGCATTTCTTTCTCTGATAGCAGATACTGCAATATCCATATTGACATTTATCTCATTGAAGTTCGGGGAGAAATATACGCTAAACGTATTATTCCTGGTAAATTACATACTCAGCGGCATTGTTGTGGCATCGCTGGTATGTTTTATCTTGCTCGGCATATTCATTCACTACGGCAAACTCCTGAAACTGATAAACAGATAGGAAGGCCGAATCCTAACACATCTGCTTCCTGCATTCCCTATCAGAACATATCAAGCGCTGAGAACATCAACGGAAGTATTATTGTAGCGTCTCCATCGATTGTCACATACCTGGCCTTTTCCTTTACTTTGCCCCATGAAACCGCCTCCGTAAGCCTGGCACCTGAAAGTCCGCCGTCATACTGAGAAGCTGTGGTTATGTATACTGCATAATCAAGACCTCCCTTGAATTGGTTCCACCATATGGTATGGTGCTTGCTTATGCCTCCTCCTACCATGAGTGCGCCTGTCTTCTTGTTTTCAAATGCTATATCGCTAAGCATAAGCTCGTCTCTGAGAAGATTAAGCTTGAAGTCATGGTCCTGTGAGAAGATAGCCAGCTGCGTGCCGAACGCGCCGTCTACTATGCCGGGGCAGAAGAGCTTTACATTGTTGAGGTAAGCCTGCCTTATTATTGAGTTATTGTCCTTCATTCTTTTTCCAAATTCATAAAGAAGCTCGCTTGGGCTGTATTCTTTCTTATAATCCTTCGATTTGTACAAGTCGGACATTATCTCCCTAAAGTACTTCTCTACTGTAAGCCCATACTCCTTGCTCTCTATGAAGATGTTTCCCAGCCTGTATATGTCCATCTCGAATAGCCTGTTATCGTCGGCCTCGAAACTGCCCACGCTGTACTTCCCTCCGTAAGCCCTTGCAAGATCGTGGTCAAGGGTTCCACATGTGGTCATTACAGCATCAAAATACTTCATTGAAGACGCTATCATTCCCCTGAGTCCTGTGGATATTATATTTGCGGTAAAGGAAAAAAAGTTATACGATTCACTGTCGTTCTTCATTCTCTCGAGTATCTTTATTCCATCTACCATATGCTGGGCGGAGAATCCTCCAACATCATTCATAGCATCTATGAGCTCTCTAACGCGCATGCCTTTCTTAAGCTCTATTTCTTTAACTCCTCTAGAAAGAAGCTCTTTTTTGCTGTATTTTTTTTCCATATTATAACCTAAAATTTAAGAATGGAAGTAACCTTGTCATCTCCAAGAAGGGCACGGCCTGCAAGCTCTGATAGTTCCACTACAAAAAGATACCCTTCAACTATGCCTCCCAGCCTTTCAACGAGTTTTCCAGCAGCTCCGGCAGTCCCTCCAGTAGCAAGAAGGTCATCTATTATGACTATCTTTGAGCCTTGGGGAAATGAATCTTCATGCATCTCAAGCACGGCATTTCCGTACTCTAGCTTATACTCTTCGCTTATAGCCTTATAAGGAAGCTTTCCCTGCTTCCTGGCAGGAACAAAGCCGAGCCCCAGCACATACGCCACCGCAGAGCCTATTATGAATCCCCTGGCATCTATGCCGACTATATACTCAGGATTCAGCTTTCCAGCTATCTCAGAAAGTTCCTCAATGCATCTTTTAAATGCAGAAGCATCAGAAAGCATTGGGGTTATATCCCTGAATACGATTCCTTTCTTTGGATAGTCGGGTATTGCCCTTATATACCTTCCAAGATCTACTTCTTCGTCATCAGTTCCCATTTAAACAGCATATATATACTATACTTAAGGTTTTATAATAATTCATGGGATCCATGCAAAATCCTGAAATAAGGCCCCTACTCCGGATTGGCAAACTAAGCCTAAGATTTCACAATGAACACAAGTGATTATTTAAATATTTGTATATATAATCTTTTTAATCTGTATATGCTGTCCTTAACGAGAAAATTTAGAATCAAAATACCAACATATATCATAATAAACAAAAAACGTAATTAAATGTCAAATCAAAATTTTCCGAAGACTCTGGCTCTCATACCTGACGGGAACAGGAGATGGGCAAGGAAGCACAGGATTTCAATGCTGAAGGGATATGACCTGGGAATAAAGAAATTCATCCTCTTCAGCGAATGGTGCATGCAGTATGGCATAGACAACATAGCAGTATGGGCATTCTCCACTGAGAACTTCATGAGAAATGAAAAGGAGACCAAGACTCTCTTCGGGCTTTATAAGAAGGTAGCAAACGATAAACCAATAATAGCAAGGCTGCATTCAAACAAAACAAGGTTCAGGGTGATAGGAAACAGGAAGCTCCTGCCTCCGGATCTGCGCAGATCACTTGAAAATTTAGAGAGAGAAACAATGAAGTATAAAGGCAGGATAATAAATATGCTAATAGGCTACGGGGGAAAGAATGATATCCTCCATGCAGTAAAGGCCATAGCGAAAAACGTCAAAGACACAGCATCCATAGACGAAGCGATAATAAGCAAGTATCTCATATCCAACTCAATACCTGATATAGATCTTGTAATCAGAACATCAGGCGAGCAGAGGCTTTCCGGTTTCATGCCATGGCAGACCGAATATTCGGAGCTCTACTTCTCCAAAAAACTATGGCCGAGCTTCACTAAAAAGGACCTCAAAGCCGCACTGACTGACTACAGCAACCGCCAGAGACGCTTCGGCAAGTAGGCAGTTCCGCCAGGGATATAGAATGCCAGACCAAACCAAGGACATTATGCGCTTTTCCCGTTACTTTAACATAGAAGCGCCGTCCAGCTCTGTACAAGCAATCCTGCTAGTTATTCTAGGAGCAGCAACCGGTATAATATCCTATGCGTTTATACATGCAAATTCAGGAATCGGGATCTTTCAGATCTTTACATACGGCTCAAGCATAGGCGTGATACTATTCACACTTCCAAGCCTTATAACTGTCATTTCACTTAAAGCAATGAAGAAAGTTCTAAAGCTGAAGCATGCTTTTTTTGCAGTTCTTGCCATTTCCATGGTATATGCTGTCTTCTTTCTTATGAATTCGATGATATTCGCATTCCTGCACAACTATTCACTGGCGTATATAATCCTTATACTAAGCAACACCATGATATACGGATACTGGTTCATGATAAACAAGGTGGTAATGTACCAGAAGAGGATACAGCTCTTCACTGCCGCTTTCCAGCCAATACTGAACATCTTCTTCTTTGTTCCTATGAACAGGTATCTTTTCGATGCCAGGGTTCAGCTTCCTGTAGTATTGCTCAAGCTCTGGGGCGGAATGATAGTCTTCATGTTTGTAGGTTATTATATACTATATCTCATGGACAAACCCGCAAAAAAAGAGCTCAAAATAAGCGGAGTAGAGATAATAAGCTCGATGATAAACCAATGGCTTTACGATATAACCAACGAAGGCAGCATGCTAAACGGGTCAGGGATAAAGCGCGATATAGAGATAGACGTGATGGCTTTCAGGAATGGCAGCAGCTTCAAGGCAGTTTTCATAAACCCAGGCATACATTACGGGCCTTTCCATGATGTAGGAGGAGGCATAGCTGCCCTGCATCTCGGCAGAAAGATAAAGGATGGACTGGGTGCCACTCCTTTCATAATGCATGGGGCTGTAAGTTTTGAAGATAATCCTATAAGCACCAAACAAGTACATACCCTATCAAATACTCTCTCAAGCGAGCTAAAAGCGCTTCCAAGCTCATCATTTAAGCCAGCAACAGGCTCATTCTCAAGGGGCTCATCAGGCATATGCAACGCGCTAGCATTCAAGATAAATGATTTCACCCTGCTCTCGCTCACAAAGGCACCTTTCGTCACAGAAGACATAAACAAGGGTGTAGGAATTGAGCTCAAGAAATACGCCTCAAAATATTTCGGCAATATCTCTCTTGTCGATGCCCACAACTCCAGGACTGAATCCGCTTCTTCAGACGAGCTGCGCGGAATATATGAAGGCAGCAAATATGTGGGAATATACAAAAACGCAATAAAGAATGCAGCCAAAAAAATGCCAAAGGATGCTCCCATCTCCCTCGGTGTTTCAACAAGAATGCTCGGCAGCTCGATAAAAAACAAAGACATAGGTGACGGATATTCAAGCATCGGGATATTTGCTTTTGGGAAAAAACGTTTCTGCATGATTTATTTCGATGCCAACAACATGCTTCCAAACCTAAGAAAAGAAATAATCTCCCACGTAAGCACTCGCTTCGGAATCGATTCCGAAGTCTATACTACAGATACGCATTCGGTCAATACTATAGCGCTACCAGCCAGCAATGTGCTAGGCAGGGAGACCAGATCAAGGGAACTACTTCCGATACTTGATATAATGATTTCTGAGGCACTTTCAGACATGAAACCTGTAAAAGCAGCATATCACAAGATAACCGTGAAAGGCTTCAAGGTCTGGGGTGCAGGCTCTGAGGATACCCTAAAGAAGGTAAGCCGTGAGGTAATCCGAAATGGCAAAAGAAAGGTTCCAATTATAATAGCAGCAGGTTTTATAATTGCAGCATGGGTTATCTATCTGATATAAAAGCAGGAAGCGAAATCAGAAAAAGTTAAGCTAAGTGAGCGATATGCCTAACATCATCTTTCTTTATTTACTATACGGCGCAGCAACTCTTATGCTCGCATACAGGCTTATAAAACTGAAAAAGTTCTCAGATATCTCCTCATACTCTGCAATTCTGGTAATAAGCATAATGGCATTCTACCTTGAGCACGCAGACATAGCCCTGCTGTTAAGCGGCGTGATAATCTTCAATGCAATAATAGCATCTTACGGGAAGAAGCTATGCTATCTCTTTATATTCATAGGGATTTTATACGCGGCAGTTTCATACACGGCAGG
>JAJZKQ010000012.1 GCA_021804095.1 Microcaldota archaeon
TAGCATGGGCTCATAGCTCAGCCTGGTCAGAGCGCTGGTCTTATAAGGAACTTTGAATATAGGTTTCATTAAACTAGGAAAGCCAGATGTCGTGAGTTCAAATCTCACTGGGCCCAGATTCTTATTGGGGTTATATATAGAAGCCCCAAATGTTACCTTTTTCTAACATAGTTTTAGCAGGGCAAGCGACTTATAATATCCGCCAACATTATATTTGTGTCATGATTGTACGGCTTCTTGTTATAATATTTGACTAAGTTGAATTAGTACAGTAAGAATTTGAAGCGTGGTCAAAATAATCCCTAACACTATAACCCAAAAGAAGAATGTGATCAAAGAATTATCACGCTTTATAGCATACATTACAAGTATTCCACCTATACCAATTGTGCCAACGATGATACCCAACGGTAAGAATATTTTAAAAGTTGGATTTCCGTATACTTGCGCTAATGTAAATATTGAAACCAGCAGGAAAATTTCGAAAGCTATCAAGTTTGTCAAATAAAACCTTTCTACTTCTTTGTTAATAGCAGATATCTTCTTTTTCGATTGTGGCATAATATCACTAGGCTTCAATTAACTTCTTTATCGTTTTCTTCTTTAAAACTCTATCTTCCTGATTTTTATCTTTTGATTATTTGATTCTGAATTGCATCATTTTGCCATTGATATTAGTTCTAGCGGCCTGCTCTTATAGGCAGAGTAGTTTTTCTCTATTATATTTAAGTCATTAATAAGCCCGTTGAGATCGTGCTTTAAAGTGTCAAGATTTAGAAGTGTCTTTGTTTTCTTTGAAGACATTTTATAGAAAACGCTTTTGTAGTACCTACACGACTTAATCTCTACTTCTCCGATTTTTTTAGTCTGTTCATATTTATCAACACTGTTGTGAGCTTCTTGTATATTTCCGCCCATTATCTCTACCAGATAGTTGTATTTATTAGCCTCTTCTCTCCAGGCCTCTTCAGCTTTTCTTATTTCGGCGTCTTTTTCAACTATTTCTTTTCGCCTATTCCAGATCTGGTCTCCATAGTGCGGATATAATCTCTTGTATTGTTCTACGCTCCCATATTGAAGCGAATCTATGTCTACATCTTTCAGTTTTTGTTTTATTATGGCTCTTCCGTTCGCCTTCATTCCTTTCAATGTTCTATCTAGCATCTTATTTTCATATTTTTCTTCTTTTAAAAGTAGATTTTGCAAAGTTGTAAATGCTCTGTCTTCTTCTTTCTTATGAGATTCTATGTTTTCTTCTAGTGCTTCTGCCCTATTCTTTCTTTCTAGTGTTTCGTTATTCTTTTCCTTCAGATAGTTCACAATTCGTTTTATCTGATCATAATCTCTGTCGAGCTCTGCTTGGTGTCGATTTCTGATAAATATCATATCATCCTTTCCAAGCACATCAAGACCTTTCTTTTCATCGAGTTTTTCCGTAGAATTGTTTACATGATTCATATTTTCACCAAATTTAGCATTGACTACAACATCGTAAATATTCATGTTTCCTTCCCTACGTTTAGTGAACTTACATTGTTGAAATTTGACAAAAAACACTGGGAAACTTCCGCTTGCAGACCATAGCTTGACAGATCCGGTCCTATGTATGCGAAACCCACCTATATACTCCTCATTTCCTAAATGAATAATCACCCTACCTTCTCTGTGTAGTTCATTTCTTTTATTACCTGCTTTATAGCCAGCGTAATTTATTCTCCACCTGGGCCTCCAGCGTGAAAGATCTTCGTCGTTCATTTTATCACTTAAAGTACTCTTTTTCACCAACGTTTTTTGGCTTAATATTTACTTCGAAATGATTAATCATTGCCTTAATGGCTTCCTGTTTTGTTTTAAGCTTGTGCACTGTTTTGTATACTTCCACTGTGCTATTTTCTTGTTCAGATAGTTCTAATTGAAGCTTAACCATATAATCTCTTGTTATATAGTATAACGTAAAGATATATGAATCTTATGCAAAAGACTTTTACTAACTTAATTTTTTCCTCCGATTCTCTTATTTGAGTCTTCTTTGATTTTTTATTTGAAAATTACGATAGGGCCCGAAACCTAGGAATCCTTCAGTGATTCTATTCTAGTCCGTCTGATTCCTGGTATTCCGTTCCTGAATAAGACCGGGATTTGAATCTGCCTGTACCGTATACAGTAGGAGACCTTTTGGCATAGAAGAAGAAAAGCAGGATTAGTAGTATGTATGTATACCATACACCTATGAAAGATTGAACAAGAAGCAGGATTATTACATATGCTATGATCGAATTTTTTCCTATCCGGCTGGGTTGTTTGAAGTAATTTCCAATATTTGCGGAGCTTGAACTAGGAATGGCTGAAAATTCTTGTGCGTTGCTTGAGTTTTGAAATGAGTTTGGTAAGTTTATATTCTTGCTGTATGGTGAACTGTTGGACAGGCTCTTCTGCATTTTGTAGGAAGAGACGAATTGGGATATTCCAAGTTTGCCAAAGAACAGGAGGATAATGCCTATCAGCATTAGTATGATCCCGGTTATGAATATTCCTGCGAAGAAGAATGCCGCTCCGAAAACAAGCAGTATAATCCCGAAGACTACCAGAAGCACAGTTCCCTTATAAGGCATTGGATCAGAGGTAATAGATAGAGTGGGTATTTAAATTTAACTTTGTAATTAAGTGCGTGGTATAATGGCAGAATCAAAAAGCCAGGTATTTACAAGCGATTTGAGTACATCAGACTTTTGGCTTCTTCTTGACAAAGGATACATGCCGGTAGGGCTTGTAATGGGCAACTCGGTTTACAGTATGGGTTTTGTCGGGGGTGTAGGAAGCTCGCTTAAGGGAATGGCGAAGGGAGAGATACCACAGATAACTGAACTTATGTACAATGCGAGGGAACTTGCGCTTGGAAGGATGAAGGATGAAGCTGAAAAATTGGGCGCAGATGGAGTCGTAGAAGTAAAGCTTAATGTGATCCCTATGGGAAACTGGATGGAGATAACTGCAATAGGGACAGCAATAAAATATACAGGTACCGGCAAGGGAGGCTCGGGAAATAAGCCCACAATAGTGCTTCCAATCGATAAGTAGATAATATGCCGATAACAGAAGCGGAGAGGAAGAAGCTTAAGAATCATACTTTTAGTGAAGATAAGAAGGATGAGTTCAGGTGGACCCATGGTGTTGTCCCGGAATTTAATATCGGAGATACATTAAGTAATTCTTTAGGAATGATTTTTTCCAGCCCATACCCATGGATTGCCAATATAGCAGGAAGCCTCATACTTGCAGTTTATGTATTCGAGATATTCGGACATTTGGCATCGTTGCAGGATTTGCTTATTTACACTATACTCTTTTTCATACTGGAGATAATTGTTGCTTCTCCACTGAGTGCATTTTCCAAGGCCAAATTTGCCAAGATTGAATCGGGAAGCGTGGCAAGGCCTATGCTCATGTCGCTGACTTACCTTTCACCGCTTGTTCCTATATTGTATCTGGCCGTGTTGATCTCCGCATTTCATTATTTCATATCGCTGCCTGTAATCGGCATATTCGTATCTTTAATCGTGCTTATATTGGCAGTTATCCTGCATATAGCAAACCTTAATGTATCGCTTGCTACAGATGCGATGTATGATAAAAAAACTGATAGGAATACTGCCTTGAGCCGAAGCTGGATGATGATAAGCGGGTCTTCTCTCTCTATGCTTTTAGTAAATATTCTTGTATTTTTACCGCTTATTTTGGCTACCTCAGCAGAATTTGTATTTAGAAGCAATTCTGCAATGGCTATGTATATTCTGCCTGTGATTTTTGTAGCTTCTGAATTCTGCCTTTCATGGTGGCATGCGTCTGTATCCTATTCCTATGGAGCTATATCGAAAAATATAAAGCCTATGCAATACTCCAGGCTCTGAAAACCGCTGCAGATGATTCTTGGGGAATCGGAAGCCAGGAATCACATAAGAATCAGGTCCTGCATTCATGGGCCTGTATATTATATATCGTCAGCATCTAGAATAGATTTATATATCTTTACTATCCTTATATGTGATTGTATCGTGATTCTTTCATGAAAAGGATATGAAGTGTTCGCGATAAGTATGTGTATTGTTTGTGATTGGTGTAAAATTGTCTAAGAAAACTGAACAACTTGAAAGGGAATTGGAAGGCCTGAAATATGAGATAAACCAATTGTCTTCAAAAAAGAAGAAGGTCTTAGATGAGAATATAGTTTCATCGCTGATGAAGCAGTTAGTTGAAGAGAGGGAGAGATCTAATAAATTACTGGAGAGCCTGACAGAGAAAATTACAAAGCTGGAGAAGGAGATAGACGTAAGGGATGGGAAAGAGCAGTTGGAAGGTGAAATTCAGGAATACGATGCTGTAAGCAACAGGGAGGTGCCTCTTTCAGAACTTGATTCCAAAATACTTAATTTTGTTCAGTCTAAGGAGATGATATGCGCAGATGACCTTGTTCATTTCATGGAATACAAGGGAAGAAATGCTGCATGCGCAAGGCTTAACAAGCTGTACAGGCAGGGAATCCTTGACAGATATCAACTAGGTCACAAAGTTTATTACAAATTTGACGCTGGCAAGACGACCAATACACTCATTATATCACCTTCACAGTAAGGCGTTGAACCGCCTTACTGGCTATTTTTCCGATGTAATGAGAAATGTTTTAACCCTTATCTTAGATTCCGGCCCGATCGAAGATTAATGTCTTGTTATATACTTTGCCTCTTCCTGAATGTCAGTAGGTTCGGGATCTGTTTTTTCAATTTTGAGCATTCTGACCCTGGAGTTCAGCTCCCTTACAATCTGCAGGGAGTATAATAGAAGTTTTGAAAGCTCTTTCGGGTTTTTATCCGAACTTTCAGTTATCACAGAATTGGTACAAACCGATAATTTATCGGTGATTATAGGGTGTATTGAGAAGAGAGGAATTATATCAAAAGGAGAATGCTGGCCTTCGCGTATTACTAGCAGCTTTGAGCCTGACTGAGAGGATGCTATTAGGTTTGTAAGTCTCTTTCCTTGGAATAAGTCTATCCTCATATTGCAGGCAGTGGGCTTAAGATCTATGGGATTTCCAGTGGCTATGGAGACTCTTTCCATTATGTTTATTGAGAGTTTTGCTTCATACCCTGTTGCTGCAGGATAGCCTGATTTTTCCAGTGAAAAGGGAGTTCCGATAAAAAATGTACTTTTTGTCCTTGATTGGATTCTGTTCCTAAATCCTTCTGCAGAATCAGAATCCCTATAATCTTCACATTTTATAATTCCCGTGATTTTTGTGTATTCCCTAAATGTATCAAGAAAAGATCTTCCTACCTCTGTTTCTATGCTTTGCGGGCTTGACCTTAGAAGCTGATACATTGGAATGCTTATACCTGAACTTCTGCGGTCCACCTCCACATAAAGCACACTTCGCATTTTATCCCCAATACAACTTTTTACTCAAGATATATATGCGTATACTACAAAACCTGGTTCCTTTTCTTGACGGAACGCCTTTTATTATGGTAGTGAGCTATTAAGTTATGGAAATTTTTTCCCTGACTCATGCAAATGATATAGATGGACTCGGCAGTGCGGCTTTGCTGAAAGTGGCATATGGAATGGGTAGCGAAAATATCTTTTTTACAGATTATTCTGCAGAAGGATTATCTTATTCAATAAAAAAGTTATCAGAAAGAATTGGGAAGAAGAGTATTACCCTTTTCATGACAGACCTCGGAATGAATGATTATTTGATTGACACGTACAAAAAGATTATAATGAAGGTAAAGAGGCAGGGCGGGAAAGTTGTCTGGTTTGACCATCATGTATGGAGCCTTTCTCAGATTAAGAAGATTGCATCCCTGTGCGATGTTGCCATAATAGGAGAAAACAGCAGGTATTGCGCGACTGAAATAACTTACAGGAACCTGATTTCTGGAAAGATGCTAAGTAAGAATAATAAATTTCTTAGGAAATTTGTTTGGATTGTCCATAAGTCTGATTTTAACAAAAAACCGGAGAAGAGAAAGGATTACGAATTGATAGGGACCTATGCGATGAGCATAATGTCATATATAACTCTTGGCCCTTCAGAGATTAGGGATAAAAAACTCAGGGATATTATAGACGTAATAGCGGCAGGCAGGTTTTCAAGCCCAAGGATCGTTTCAGATGGCAGGAAGTTCTCAGATAGAAACGAGAGGTTGACTAAGATAATGCTTAAGAACCTGTACAAGATAGGGGATATCGCTTTCGTTGGTTTCTCTCCGAATCTTCAGTCTACCCTGGGCTGTGGTGCGATAATGGATAAGACAAAATGTGATATTGCCATTTATATAAATACAGAAAATCATACAGGGCATCTTAGGAGTAGAATCTCGGATACTACTCTGCTTTCCAGAAGGATGGGAGGCGGAGGGCATCCGCATGCATCTGGTTTTCCCATAGATAGAAAAAGATTCAGCGGTTTTGGGAGTGATGCATCAAGAAAAGAATTTGTTGAATTTCTTGCCGGAGAGATAGAAAAAACTTACAGAGGATAAAAATCCCAATTTATTATAAAAGGATTCCGAAGCCTGAAAGTTTCCATCTCTGGCCAAAGTTCCTCATTACTGCAATCTTTGCCTTCTTGTCTATACATGCATGGTGGTTAAGCGTTATGTCAAGCTTGTTCTTTTTTATAGATTGTATATAGCCTACTGAGGTACCGGTGCCTATACCGAGTATGAGAGGTTCTGACTGCCTGAAAGACTGTTTTGGAAGGTCTGTTCTTTCGAGCGAGTGGTATTCGAGGGTTATTTCATTGACAGTGAGAGGGAGGCTGCCTGCTTTTCCCACTATCTGGCCTACCAGCCCGTCTGCCTTTGTGAGGGAGGGATCGGCATCTGTGCCTACTGCTATGAGACCTCCTGCCTGTGCCGAATTTAGCTCTCGGTTCGCTGCACTTAGACTTGTTATAGATGCAAGGATTGGCTCGTAACTCTCTTTCTTAGCTTTGTCTTTTGAGAGATTCATGCCGGGGCGTATCTCTATTTCGTCACCTATCTTGAATTGGCCCCTTATTATGGAGCCCCCTATGACTCCGCCTACCAGATCCTTTATCTCGGTTCCTGGCTTGTTTACGTCGAATGACCTTGCGACGTACATTACAGGATCCGACTTAAGATCCCTTTCTGGGATTTTCATCTCTGCCAATTCCTTAAGTAGTGCATCGATGTTTATGCCTTTGTTTGCCATTACCGGAATTATTGGCGCATTCTCTACAGGGGTACCTTTGACAAATGCCCTTATCTGGTCGTAGTTCTTCTTTGCGCGCTCCTTTCCCACTATGTCTATCTTCGTCTGTGCTATTATGACATTCTTTATGCCCATTGCGTTTATCACCATAAGATGTTCCTTTGTCTGGGGCATGGGGACCTGCTCGGTTGAGGATATGACGAGAAGAGCAGCATCGATTATTGAGGATCCTGCTATTGCAGTAGCCATAAGGGTTTCATGCCCGGGGGCATCAAGTAAGGATATCCGCCTATATGGGAGTGACTCCTTTCCGTCTGAGCATTCTTCCGCTATTGTGTAGTAGGCCTTGTTTTCACTTCCGCATTTTCTTATAACGGCATCAGAGTATCCAAGCTTTATTGTCATGCTTCTCTTTACGCTTTCGCTATGGATATCTGTCCAGACATGGGATATCGCATAGGCAAGTGTAGTCTTTCCATGGTCTACATGGCCGAGTGTGCCTATATTTAATTCGCTTTGGTTTAACATCAGATCATTTCGTTTATTTAGTTAGAAGCTTTTTCTCCAGCCCCAGAGGTATATAAGGCTCATATGTTCCTTTCATTCCGAGCATTTTTATCGTATATCGCGTGTATCTGTCAACTTTTAATTTTTTAAGCTTAGGCTTGCCTATCCACTCCGAGCTTTTTACCTCTGATATTCGCGGTTTCCTTTTCTTTGATTTTATTTCGCATAGGAAGTCCATGAATATGAAGTGAATATTGTCTTTCTTGGAAGATCTGCCTGGAATCTTTTCCTGTATTCCCAATAAACGGATTGGATTGACTACAAGCCCTGTCTCTTCGAAGACTGTGCGCCTTAATGCATCCGCTATCCTTTCGCCGCGCTCCACATGCCCTCCTGGAACAGTCCAGATCTTTTTTTCGTATTTTGACTTTACAAATAGGAATTCGTCGGAGTCGTTTTTTATGTAGGCTCCTACTACGATTTCGGGGAGGGTTTCATCTTTTTTCATGTGGATCATAAGATAATTGGTAGCAAAAGGTATTATTCCTTCTTCTCTGCTTTCCTGAAGAGCTCTTCCGGAGACTTTTGTCCGTATTCTTCTATTACGGTGTTTATCTGCGAGGTGTCCGCACTTATCGTATTCCCGCGAATTAGCCTCTTCGATCTGTAGCCCTTCTCCCTTATTCTCATACCTATTCCATAACTAAGTAGCGGCTTTGCCTTCCTTGTTCCATCTATCTCCTTTCGTGATGGAGCGCCGGAGTTATCGCTAAGCCCTGTTACCTTAAGCTTGAATCCGGGAAGCCCTGCCGAATTTCCCTCTATAACATCGCCTATTTTTGAGCCTATCAGCATGACTTCGTTGTCTTTGGGTATGTCAAGCTGTGCAGTCTTTCCAATCTTTCTGTCTGAGAGTACTATTTTCATTATATCACTAAGTGTAATTGCCTTAACGGTACATTGTTTCGGGTTCTTCCTTGAATCGTTTTATCCTTTCGGAAACCTCCTTGGGAATTGCAGGCCTGATGTCTTTTACAGCTGCCATGAAATCATCCATGACCACTATGTCGCGTTTCTTCCTTATCGCATGCATTCCAGCTTCCCTTACAACATTCTCAAGCTCTGCGCCGGTGTAGTTCTCAGTTATACTTGCTAGGTTTTTGAGATCTACATCCTTATCAAGAGGCATCTTCTTTGTATGTATCTTAAGTATAGAGTATCTGGATTCCTGGTCAGGCATTGGTATCTCCATGATTTTGTCAAATCTTCCCGGCCTTAGTATTGCTGGATCAACGTCCTCCGGCCTGTTTGTAGCTGCAAGAACTACGACATTCTTTAGCTCCTGAAGACCGTCCATCTCAGTTAGCAAGGTGTCTACTACACGTTCTGTTACTCTTGAATCGTCAGATGAGCCGCGCGCCCTTGCTATTGAGTCTATCTCATCTATGAAGATGATGCATGGCGAAGCTAGCCTTGCCTTCCTGAAGATCTCCCTTACTGTCTTCTCGCTCTCTCCTACGAATTTGCTTAGAACTTCAGGTCCTTTTATCGATATGAAGTTTGCCTCACGCTCTGTTGCAACGGCTTTGGCCAGCAGAGTCTTGCCCGTGCCTGGAGGGCCTACAAGAAGTATGCCTTTGACTGGTCTTGTGCCCATCTTCTCAAAGCGTTCAGGTTCTTTCAGAGGAAGCTCTACAGCCTCACGGAGTTCTTCCTTGACCTTTTCAAGTGCGCCTATATCTGTCCAGTGCACATTGGGTCTTTCGACAAAGACCTCCCTGAGTGCACTTGGTTGTATGCTCTTGAGGGCATCCTGGAAGTTTGAATTGTTTACATTGAGGTCTGCAAGTATGTCCACAGGTATGCTCTGTTTGTCTATTATCTTGGGCAGTATTGTTCTGAGTGTTGCCATTGCGGCCTCGCGTACAAGGGCATTGAGATCTGCTCCGGTATAGCCGTGGGTTATATCTGCAAGTTCGTCTATATTTACATTCTTTGCCATAGGCATGTTCCTTGTATGTATCTGGAGGATCTGCTTCCTTGCATTCCTATTAGGCACTCCTATCTCTATTTCGCGGTCGAATCTTCCCGGCCTTCTCAATGCCGGATCTATTGCATCTGGCCTGTTTGTAGCTGCAAGTACTATTACCTGGCCTCTAGGAGGCATGCCGTCCATAAGAGTAAGCAGCTGTGATACCATTCTGCGCTCTACCTCGTTTGTTGCTTCTTCCCGCTTTGGAGCTATGGCATCTATCTCATCCATGAATATGATTGTAGGTGCCTTCTCATTTGCATTCTTGAATATCTCCCTTAGCTTTTCTTCGCTCTCTCCTACGAATTTGCTTACAAGCTCTGGTCCCGATATTGAGATGAAATTGGCGTCACTCTCGTTTGCGACGGCTTTGGCCAGCAGCGTTTTTCCCGTGCCTGGAGGGCCGTAAAGCAAGACGCCTTTAGGCGGGTCTATTCCCAATCTCTCGAATAATTCAGGATAACGTATAGGAAGCTCGACCATCTCGCGTATCTTGGTCTTTGCGTCATCAAGGCCTCCTATGTCTTCATAATGCACATCGCCTATCTTTACTATCGATTCGGATACAGGCTCATCCTTTACTATTAAATTTGTCTTGTTTCCTATTTTTACGATGCCGTGGGGTATTACCTGTACTACCAAAAAGTTGAATACGAGCCCAAACATTGGAATGGGTATCGAGTCGCCTTTTGTGAGAGGCCTGTTTTCAAGCCTTCTCTTAGCGTATTCTGCAAAATCAGGAGATAGAGGAGGCCTTTGGCTCGGAGGAGGCGCCAGCACTACCTTGTCGGCTTCCTTTGCTTCGGTTTTTGAAACAAAGATCTTGTCCCCTATTCCTACACCCAGGTTCTGCCTTAGATAACCGTCTATCCTGATAAATCCCAGGCCTTCATCGCTTGGATGCGCCTGCCATACTGTTGCCGCTGAGGCTTTTATCTTGCCCTTTATCTCTATTATGTCTCCTGATACCACGCCTAGGGCTCTTCGTGATTTGGAGTCTATTCTGGCTATGCTCCTGCCGGAGTCGGTAACCAGTGCATCGGCTACAGTCAGTTCTATACTGGATAATCCTACCGCTGCCATATAATCAAACAAATCCGTAATTATTAATAGATTTAATATTAGCTCGTAAAATATATATATTTCCACTATTGTAAGCTAGGGCTTAAAGAACGCTTGGCTTGGGCTCTAAGTTGCAGTAGAACCATGGAATATTTTTCCGGAATGCAGTTTGCGGATTGGCTTTGATTCCTCAACTGCTTCCGTTGAGATAGATATGGTCTCCTATGCCCAGACTTGAGTTGGCATATGTCTCAAGTACATAATTGCCATAATGGCAGAATGACTTCAGCGAATATGGAACTCCTTCTACCTGGTAGATTATTGTATTGTTGTATATCCAAGATTGCTTGAGTGATATTTCGGTGTTTTTCATCCAGAAGCATTCTTCTGAAGAATTAGGAAATACGAAAAGCATGCCATAGCAGTTTCCTATGCCGTTGCAGCCCCCCATCGAATTCATGTACATCAGCCCTGTTGCCTGTTCAATAGGCGTATCTGCAATATAGACATTTTTTCCAGTGCTTGTTCCGTTGGAATATTCTATATTTATGGAATTTACCTGCTCATTGCGTATCTGGCCGTTTGAAGGAATAAATCCTTCGTGCATAATATAGATGAACGCAAGCAGTAAGACTGCGGCTGCAAGAAGTAATATGAATTCTTTTTTGGACATGGTATCGCGACATAATCAGGATTTGATGCTCTGTTTTCAATAAACCGAATCCTTCACAGACGCTTAACAGCTTATATCTGGATTTTATTATTTGTGCCATAAATTTATAATTATAAGATTGAGGGATTCAAACATTAATATATATCTTTCCTTACCAATATAAAGTATTAATTAATCCTTACTTATAGAGTGTTTCAGATGGGAAAATTCGGATTAGCAGATGAACTTCTTGTAAATGTATGGGTTTGCAGAAGATGCAAGGCCAGAAACAGGGCAAGAGTGGAAAAATGCAGGAAATGTGGAAGCAGATACCTTAGGGTTAAAAGAAAGGATGCTAGAATCAAGAAGTAGGTAGTTTTTGTTTTTAATTATACAATATACAAGAGTGGTTAGATGGCTGAACTTACACAGGTTGAGAATGAGATTCTGAATGCTATGAAAGAGATAGGCGCAGTAAGCGAAGAAAAGAAGAAGACTGCCGATGATATAGCCAAGAAATCGAATAGGCCTAAGGGTCTGGTGACCAATACATTGGTATCGCTTGCAAACAAGGGGAGCATAAAGAGAGTTGCTAGGGAAAAGTCTGCAGGGTATTATATAATAGGATCAAAGTGAATCACGTTATGGAAGGAGAAGAGTCTGGGATAGGATCTGTAGAGTTCTCTGCAAAGTGGAAGGACTGGATAGCAGTAAAAAAGCTTACCATAAGAGAGGATACAAAACCAGAGGAGGTAGCCTTCAGTCTTGCCTCCATAAGGCAGTCTATAGACAGAAAGGCTTTCGAGATCTTTGGCGAACATATAGATATAGTAGGACTGGACAGTTATGCATCTAAGATAGCTTCAAACAAAAAGAAAAATTTTAAGGATATGGCTGATGTAATCCTGCAGCTTTCGTCTACGGAAAGCAAAAAAGTGGTGGAAAACTCCTGTTCTAAGAATCCAGACCTCAAGGATATTGCCAGCACCTATTTATTCAGGAAGGTCGTCCAGGCACTGGGATTTGATTTTGATGTTAACCAGGAAATGCTCGCTAAGGTTTATAAGGAACTGAAGCTTCCTAAACCAAGAGGAAGGCAGCCGAAAAAATAATGTTGCTATTATGTCAGACATATATGAAGGCGGCACTGATAGTATAAAAACTTCAGATTCCAGAACATGTATTTTTATAAGGCATGGGGAGAGCCAGACTAATGTCTCGTTTACATTGAGCACTGATGAAAATAGATATCCGCTCACAGATTTTGGGAGGGAATCCGTCAATGATTCCGGAAGGAAACTTTCAAAAATAAAAACAATAGATAATTTTTATACGAGTCCGGTTCTGAGAGCCAGGGAAACCGCTGATATACTTTCAAAATACATAAATCTGAAGCCGGTAATAGAACCTCTTTTGACTGAGAGAGGTTTTGGAAAGTATAATAACATGAAATTCGATTCCAGGGAGGAAATGAAGAGAATAAAGAAGGAACAGGTAGAAAATGGCTATGGAGAGTGGGAGAGCTGGAACGATATCGCTGATAGGGCTGGAAGATTCATCAGGTCGCTTAAAAAAGGAGGCATTACAGTTGCAGTTTCCCATATGGATTTTATAAAGGGAGCGATATCATACCTGGAAAGGAAGGATGAAAACGAGATGGCTGGAATTTATATAGACCATACATCTTTCACGGTAATAAATTCCCAAGGCGATGGAAAAATGCGGATAGTTTCAATAGGTAGTTATGAACTTCCAGAAAGTATTATATGAGGAACGGATTAAATTAGTTAGCATGCTTATTTTATAAGGGGGGAGTTAGGCTAGCCTGGCAGGCTTTCAGGTTTGGGTCCTGAAGACTCGAGTTCAAATCTCGAACTCCCCGGTTTATTTTTGTCCTTTGCTAGATTTTTGATACCGATAGATATTGCAAAGCCATTAATTTCTCATCGTCTTTATAATTGACCCGATTTGATCAAGTTTCTCTTTTATTAATGGGTCAGCTGCTTGTCGGGTTGATAATAATTTTCTCTGTAATTTTGTTATCTTTTCCATCGTTTTTTCAAATTCTGATCGTGGTTTTTCTTCTTTTGCATTGTTTATATCCTTGGTGAATTTTCCGAGGATAAAATTTGCAGTGTTGTCTGGGCTGAAAAATGAAAAGGCAATGTATCGCACCCCGTCGGAATTTGTAATTTCATCAGTATTAACAGACAATAGGGTTGGCATTTTTAAACTATCCTTATTGCCGTAAATATAAATTGTCTTTTCCGCTATGTCTTTCTTATTTTCATATCTTTTAATGTATAAGTTAAATGGGATAAGATTGCCACCCCTGCCCAGTACATAATAGCCTTTAGGGTAAGGGTTTTCCGATTCCTCTTCCTTCAGATAGAACCAATTGCCTTTGATAAGATTTTTAATTTTCTTACTTCGATTTATGCTTGAAAGGGCTTCAATGAGACCGATAGGCAGATAGCCGTGCTTCTCTAGAAAGTTAAATGATTTTGCACGGTTTCCCGGATAAGCTATTGCTGAAATCCCATCATGGTTTATAACTTTGGGAGGCAACATTGTTTTGCCGGTATCTTTAGTATAGAACATTTGATCACTTCTGTTGCAGTGTTAGGTAAAAAAATAAGCACAGATTATTGAAATTAATATTATGCTTATTTTCACAATGGCCTAAAGATTAGTCAACTAATCTCTAGAAATTGTAATATGTTTTATTTCAATTTGAAATCGACCAGATAATTAAATGTATGTTTAGGATAAGGTCCGCTAAATTGATTATATAAAAAATAAGTTAACTTTGATTTGTCAGAATATATCTACAGCTACCCTTTTTTCTACATCTATTATGTAGATTTTCTCAGGTGAGACCTTAAAGAATCTCAGGTCGTATGGCTCTATGTATTCGTTTGGGTTATATCTTTCCGAAGGAGAAAGGCCAGGGCCTGAGTTTGGAAAGGCTTTCATACAGTAGTGCTCTATTGCCTTGTCTAAGCTGTTTTTGCCTACCTGCCATGCGGCTGCCTCTATTTGAAGTCCTTCAGTGTGGCCCATTTTTTGCCTCGAATCGAATATTGCAATGCCCACATTCGGATTTGCTGATATGTTTTTTGCATGCCTTGAATTAATGGAAGATATGAAATAAAAGTTGTATTTTTCATCGTGTGCGAAAAAAACAGGGGAAGCCCAAGGTTTGTTTTCCTTATCGCTTGTAGCAAGCACCATATACTTATTTTCATGTATTATGGCTTTTGCCTTCTCGTTATGCGAATGTACAATCTCCTGCATGAAAAGGATACGACATTTGATTTTATATACATATTGCAGCATAATTAATAGGAAGAACTGCGATGTTGCATGGTAGTTTGATTATTATCATAAATGATTCTTAGATTTGAATGTGAAATTATGGAAATAAAGAATATAGAAACAAAGGCACTTTATATACACCACATTTATAAAGTGACAGAGGAAGAAATAGCTAAAGAGTGCCTTGGGCATTACTCAGGCCATAAAGAGATATATTGGAGTAACGGGATTCTTTTTATGTTTGAGCAGATACCCCCAATAGTAGAAAATGATATATCTAAAGATTATATGGAGGGAAAGGAGCACTGGCAGGAAGTCTACTATTCGGAGATGCCCTCTTACAGAGAGTATGTAGAGCTCGAAGGAGGAGATTTCAGGGGCGCTAAAGTTAGAGTAATAAACGCTGAGAATTTTTCACCACATAGTGAATTCACAAAATGGATAAAGACCAAAAAGTAGGTAAATGAGGGTCCGTAACTCAGCTTGGCTAGAGTGGAAGGCTTTTAACCTTTAAGTCGTGGGTTCAAATCCCACCGGGCCCGTCTAATGCTCATCCTGTAATGTGATAGGTGGCAATCAGTCAATATACTTTTTTGCATATTGCCCTATTACAGGAAGGATTACATCCTCGCCATAATAAGCTTTTATACCGGAGACTATTCCCACTAGATATAACAGCAAGCCGAGTATCCATCCGACAAAAGGAATGAAGGACAGTATAGTGCTTATTATGCCCAGAAATATAGACTGAAGGCCATTGAATCTTAGTCTTTTTTCTGAGGGCTTTGACATTGCAAATATTACTATGCCTGTAATCCATGAAAGAATGTATGCCACTATATAGAGAAGGTTGTCTTCCCTAGGTGTGGCAGTTTTGGTTGCCATGTAGGTCATAATTATTGGGGTTGACTGCTTTATAAACATTTCTTGTAGGAAGGGATTTGGGGATATGATTTGGAAGCGCCTAAAGAAAGCGGAAAAGACCCATTTGATTATTAAACTTATTATGGCATTATTCTAAACATTTGCAATTTTATATGCTGGTATTATGACTGATGAAGGAAAGAGGAATAAACTCAATAGGATAATCGAGAAGGGGATTAATCCTTATCCTTATTCATATAATGATAGAAAAGAAATTTCAGACGTGATATCTAATTTTGATGATTATGAAGGCAGTGACATTAGGATAGCCGGAAGGATAATCGGAATGCGTAGGATGGGGAGCCTCTTTTTTATGGACATCCTTGATGGAGAAGGAAAAATGCAAGCGATAGCAAGGGAGAATTACATAGGAAAAGAATACATGGAACTTCTTGGCCTGATTGATATTGGAGACATTATAGGAATATTTGGTACAATAACAAAATCTAAGAGAGGAGAGAAGAGTATAGATGCGAAGGAAATAACACTGCTTTCTAAGTCTCTCAGAGTCCTGCCCGAAAAATTCCATGGCTTGAAGGATATAGAGATAAGATATCGGAAGAGATATCTTGACATGATAATAAACCCAGACGTAAGAGAGTATTTCAGGGTTAGAGCCAGAATACTCAGATATATGAGGGATTTTCTTGACTCAAAAGGGTATCTGGAGTTTGAGACGCCTATTTTGCAGTCGGTTTATGGTGGCGCAAACGCAAAGCCTTTCAAGACCCATTTTAATGCAATAGACTCTGATGTGTTTTTGAGAATATCAGACGAACTTTATCTTAAGAAACTTTTGGTTGGAGGGTTTGAAAAAATTTACGAGGTTTCAAGAGACTTTAGAAATGAGGACATAGATACAACGCATAATCCAGAATTTACCATAATAGAATGCTACGAGGCATACAAGGACTATGAAGACTATATGCACATGGTTGAGGAGATGGTTAGTGGCCTAGCCAAAGAGATTGCTGGCTCTGAGGTCGTCACCTATCAAGGCATCAAGCTTGACTTTAGAACTCCTTTCAGGAGAGTATATTTTGTGGATGAGATTAAGGATAAATCCGGAATAGACATCTCAGATATTACAGATAAGGAAGCTGAGGAGATAGCCGCAAAGGAAGGACTTAAAGTCAGAATAAAGAACAGATACCATGTAGCTGACGGGCTTTTTGACAAATATATAAAGCCGGAATTGCAGAATCCTACATTTGTATTAGATTTTCCAGGTTATATGTGTCCTCTTACAAAAGATAAAAGAGGCAATAAGAAGCTTAGCGAAAGATTTGAACTGTATATAGCAGGATATGAAGAGGCTAATTCGTATTCTGAACTTACGGATCCGGTGGAACAGAGAAGGAAGTTTATGGAACAGGATGCCGAGAGGAGGAAAGGAGATGATGAAGCTCCTCCGATAGATGAGGATTTTCTTGAGGCTATCGAATTTGGCATGCCCCCTACAGCAGGATTGGGCATCTCTATAGATAGGATTGCCATGATACTCACAGACAATGTATCCATTAAGGAAGTGATAGCCTTCCCCGCAGTAAGGCCTGAGAAGAAAAGCAAAGAGTAGAGCAGGATATGCTTTGATATTGCTATTTTTCCAAGAAATATAGGAATCTTTTTATACTCAAGTACATTTTGATTATATTTGTTATTCCATTAACAACAAGTATATATACAATAAACCGCAGAATAGAGATAAAATCAGGGCTGAAATATGACTAGGCAAATTTTAAAGATAAGCAATGAGCTTGAATTGGGTCTGTCTGGGACAAATGCTAAAGAAGTGCTTGGAAGGGTTAGAAGCCTGGATCTCTGCAGAGAGGTCAATCCAAGGGATTGCGTAGAACTTAGAGTGTCTATGGCCAGTAATTTAAATGAGCTTAATAGAAGGCTTAGGGATGATACGTTACTGCTTTCAGACGAAGTAAATAAAATGGGTGGAAAATTATACGGAGGAGGATTGATATTGACAGATACCTCCTCTATAGATCCGGTATGGCACAGAACAACAGCATTGTCAGAAAGATGCGGCAGGGGTTTTTTGAATGTGATGAGCCAGCAGGTAACTATAGGCATCAACAACGAGTATCTCGGTCTTGAGTTATATAATTTTTTCAGAAAGATAAATCCAGTAATATTGGCAATGAGTGCAAGTTCTCCTTATGAATATAAAAATTCTTCCCAGATAAATGACACAGGGCACCAGAGCAGCAGAATTGCAGGTTACATGAATTTCTTGTCATGTTTTCCGAAAGATATGATTGAAGCGCCTTATTTAATTTCAAAAGGAGGTTACTGGGCAGTGGTTGAGGCCCTATCTTCTGAAATAAAAGAGATGGTTGTGAATGGAAAACTGGATGCGAAGTTAGAGGAGCTTACCAGGGTTAGAAACGATCACGGGAGAGAATACAGCCACTGGCCTTTTGAGAATCTTGACCCACACCAGATTTTCTGGTTTGTAAGGCCAAGACCCGATTTTGAGAATGAAACCAGTAGATTTGTAATAGAATTGAGGATACCGGATGCCCCAATAAGAATAGATAACGCACAGATGATAAATCAGTTTGTGGTTGGGCTTGCGTACTATATTGCAAGAAACGGAAGCCATTCCATGAATATTCCTTTTGAAGGTTCATATAAGGAGCTTTTGGAAGTCAATATGTGTGGTATGAATGCAGAGATAAATGGTTTGAAAATGCATAATATGATAGGGTATCTTTCAGAGTGCGCAGCCAGTGGGATTAGGGAAGAAGGACAGAAAGAGGAAGAAAGTAGCTTTATAAGGCGGGTATCCGATCTTTTGAATGGAGGCAACGATTCGGTTAGAATAAGGTCATTTATGAATTCAGGCCAGGCAGAAGGCAGTGCGCCGGATAGGTTAATAACATACCTTGCAGGAGAACTGAGGTCGTAAGATAGAATAAATTATACATGCGATATGTGATTGGTTTGATGCGGATCTTGATACTGAATTGCGACATGGACAAATCCAAAATTACAAACGGGTCTTCAATAATAAACAGACTGCTTCATAAAAAATACAAGAACGCCAGGGTGGATATTTATAATTCTTTTGAAGAAAGATTTCCGTCATATAGGGATCTACGTAATTATGACCGTGTGATAATAACAGGATCCAGAGCTTCAGTCTATGAAGATGAAAAGTGGATACATGAGATGAAAGAGGTTATTGCGAAAATTGATAGGCTTGGAATACCTACTCTTGGAATCTGCTTTGGATTCCAGATAGTGGCAGAGGCCTTCGGCGGGAAGGTAGTTCATGGAGAGAGATTTATAGAAGGCTTCAGGAAGATAAAGATAACAGGCAAGAATATACCCATCTTCTACGGAATCAGTTTGAAAGACAAATTTTATGAGAGCCATGAGGATATCTTAAGAAAGATGCCTAAAGGAGGCAGGATAGTAGCAAAACAGGATGGAAGAACTGAGGCTTACGTATTGAGAAATTTTTACTGTCTGCAATTTCATCCGGAGATATTGCCTGACATTGCTGCAATAATGGCAGAGAGGGATGGCAAGAAGACATCGAAGATCTTAAATGGTGTCGGAGCTAACTATGAAACCCCTGCAGGAATAATCTATAACTTTATTGATCTTAAAGCGGAATAGCTTTTTGGAGAAGTATAACTCATGCGCATCGTAAGTAAACAGAGGATTTGCAGAAATAAGGCATTCTTTTATATTATATATTGCATTAAGATTAGAGCATAATCACCCAATGCCAGGGTGGCAGAATCTGGTAACGCGTACGCCTGGAAATTTTTCCCGCAAGCGTATGGCCTTCGGGCTTTTAGGGTTCAAATCCCTACCCTGGCGATCATCTCGGAAGTTTGGCGCATCTTTCCACAGCCCAATTATAAGGGAATGGCTGGGGACCGGGCTATACTGGAATTTCGAAGGGTATATATTTTTTAATTGTTTATAGAGCAGTGTGATAATATTATAGACTTATATTATGCGGCTACGCCAAATGGGCATAAGGTAAAATTATTCCTTGAAGAAGCGGGGCTGGCATACAGGCAGGTACAAGTGAACCTTCATGATGGTGACCAGTTTAAACCTGAATTCCTCGCGATATCACCGAACAACAAGATACCTGCAATAATAGACCACGATCCGAAAGATAAGGAAGGGCCGCTTCCTGTATTTGAGTCTGGGGCAATCCTTCTTTATTTGGCAGAAAAGAGTGGAAAATTTTTGCCAGCGGGATTGAGAGAGAGGGTAGAGATTAATGAATGGCTATTCTGGCAGGTCGGCGGCCTTGGGCCCATGGCAGGACAGGTTCACCATTTCAAAAAGTTTGCAACTGAGAGAGTGCCTTATGCAATAGAGAGATATGAGAAGGAGGTCAATAGACTGTATAAAGTTCTTGATAAACGACTTGAAGGAAGGGATTTCTTGGTTGGAGAGTATAGTATAGCGGACATGGCCACATATCCATGGATAGTGCCACATGAGATACATGGTCAGCGCCTTGAAGACTCTCCAAATCTTAAAGCATGGTTTGAGAGGATTTCGGCAAGGCCCGCAGTGAAGAAGGTCTACACTTGAATTTCGATAGCGCATAGGCATGATCCGGGAACGTTCTGAGAATTGCTTACCTGACTACGCTATGTTCGCAGTCGTCGCATTTTATTCTTATTATATCGAAAGGGTAGAATTCGCTCTGTATAACTGCCAGGTTTTCTATACAGCTACAGGAGCATTCGGATTCTGCTTTGCAGTTTGAACACATGTAAGCCACTTGATATAAAGAAGTTTTATTCACAGATATAATAATAAGTTGGTTTTGGATGAAAAAGGCAGGCATATCGGTATCAATACTTGATGCGGATCTTGCCAGGATAGTCAATATAGTGGAGGAGATAGAGGAAGGAGGGGCAGACTCAATACACCTTGACATAATGGATGGGCATTTTGTGAGAAACCTCAGTTTTGGCCCTGGCTTCGTGAAGTCCATAAGAAGGCTTACAGATATTGAGCTGGATGCCCATCTTATGGTTGAAAGGCCCGGAGAGTATCTGAAGGGTTTTGCTGATGCAGGATGCGACTCGCTGACAGTCCACCTGGAATCGGATGTGGAGATGGCATCTGTCCTGGATAGAATAGATGAGCTTGGGCTGAAGGCTGGGCTGGCGCTCAACCCCGCTACAGAGCTACATAAAATAGAGAGCCTGGCAGTAAGGCTGGAGAGAATTCTAATCATGACTGTAAATCCGGGTTTCGGAGGACAGAAGTTCATTGGGGAGGGCGTTGGAAAGATAAAGCAGGCGAGGGAGGAGATCAGCAGGCTTGGAAGTGATGCCCTGATAGGAGTTGACGGAGGCATAAATAACGAGACAGGCAGGAGTGCTGCCATGGCTGGCGCTGATTTCCTAGTTGCTGGAAGTGCACTGCTTAATTCTGAAAGGCTTCCTGATGCTATAAGAAAGCTTAGAAATGAGTGCTTTGGCTGAAGCTGGAGCAGAGATTCGGCATTGAATGTTGAAGAGCATGAAAAAGAGCCATGTAGCTTATTAGGTTACAAAGAAGCAAAGGTATTTAAGACATTTCTGACAGAATAATATCCTAGTCAGAGTATTAATCATACCTTAAAGTGCATTTTATGGCTCAAGATAAAAACAAGCATGAAGGAGCAACAAGCATAATTAGAATAGCAGGCAGAGACATTAACGGCAGTTACAAGATGGTAAGAGGTCTTATGCAGATAAAGGGCATAGGGCAGAGCATTGCGAGAGCACTTGCAATATCATATGAGAACCAATACAAGATAAGCAAGGAGACAGAGCTTAAAGACCTTAGTGATGCGCAGGTTGCACAGCTTGAAGCCATGATAAAGGAGCCACAAAAGCTCAATAATATACCGAAATTCATGCTTAACAGGAGAAAGGATAATGAGACAGGAGAAGACATGCATGTTATAGGAGTCGACCTTACCGTTAAAAACAGGCAGGATATTGACAGTATGATAAAAATACAGACATGGAGAGGCCACAGGCACCAGTATGGACAGAAGGTAAGAGGACAGAGAACCAGATCCACTGGAAGAACTGGAGCCACAATAGGAGTTATGAAGAAGAGTGCAGAGGCACAGGCAAAAGCTGCGCAGTCTCAGCAGGAGAAGAAGTGATGAAATGGGAGCACCGAGAAGAAATAGAAAGAAAGTGCAGAGACCTGCAGACATATGGAATACACAGAGAATAACAGATGAGCATAAGCTCAGAGACGATTTCGGGTTAAAAAACCTGAATGAGTTGTGGAGGGCAACCAGCGAGATAAGAAGAGTGAGAAGGAATGTAAGGGCTGTTCTTTCTGGAAGAATACAGGAATCTAATGGAAAGGAGCTTGTCTCCAGGCTTTCCAGATATGGAATAGTCAAGGAAGGGGCAAATCTGGACGACCTTCTTGAGATAAAGCCAGAGAATATGCTCGAGAGGAGGCTTCAGACAGTCGTGCTTAGAAAGGGACTTGCAAAGACAAGCAAGCAGGCAAGGCAGCTGATAACCCATGGATTCATAGCGATTGATGGAAGAAGGGCAAAGTCACCAGGATATCTGGTAAGCAAGAGAGATGAAGAGAAAATTTCATATTACAAGCCTATAGATATAGAGAATACTAAGGCTAACATAACTCCTCCTGAAGCCGCTGCGGCACCCCTGAAGGAAGCTGATGCAAGTGAAGGAGAAACCAAGTGATTTTTATGGCAAAGGGTACTAGTACAAAACAGGTTTCTGCGGCAAAGAAGATACAGAAATCAGAAAAAGACGAAATGGTAAGGAAAGGGGAGCTCAGCTACGAAGCGGAAGTTCAGGCGATACAGGAGAAGAACAAGCCTAAAGGAACTAGATGGGGAGTGGCACATATTTTCTCTTCTAAGAATAATACAATAATAACATTAACCGACCTTTCCGGATCCGAAACCATAGCAGTGGGAAGCGGAGGCATGGTTGTAGAGGCAGACCATGAAGAGGGTTCTCCTTTCGCAGCTACACAGGCAGCTTATAGGGTTTCGTCAATTGCGCTTGAAAAGGGAATTACACATATAAATATAAAGATAAGGGCAGTTGGAGGGCATAGTTCCAAGACGCCTGGGCACGGTGCGCAGGCAGTCGTAAGGGCCCTTGCAAGAAGCGGATTCAGAATAGGCGCGATAGAAGACGTAACACCCATGCCTACAGATACTACAAAGAGGCCAGGAGGCAGGAGAGGAAGGCGTGTCTGATTCCGGGCATTGCGTTCTTCTTTCTTCTTAGTCGCTTAAGCGTCTCCTAGATATTTTACATTTGCAACTTACTTTAAATTACTTTAGGGTTAATAATTGCACATGGAGAATTCTAAACCGCTTATATTTGTAGTTGGAGATTTTGGAGCAGGAGATCTTGCTTTTGCTGAGATAAAGAGAAAGCTCAGGATATCTGCCGGAAGCGTGGATATGGATTATGTAACGGTAGAGGCTTTCAGCACAATTTCTACCGGTTTCTGCATATACCAGCTGGCGCTTGACGGAAGCGAGAAGGAACTTGGAGACACCTATATCTTTTCCAATACTGCGCCTAGGGCCGACAATCCTAATCCTAGAAAGAAGAACGAGGGAGAGAGGCTGGTCTATGCAAGGCTTGATACAGGACTCGAAGTGGTGGCTGTGCTCTCAGGATATACCTTTTCCTTCATAAAACCGATGATCAGAGAGCTTAGATACCTTAATGTTGAGAATATGGGCTCGCAGTTCAGGTCAAGGGATAAGTACCCTGAGCCGCTCTCGAAGGTGATACATAAGGATTATTCAGTGCTCGGAGAGAAACTTGATGCCGCTGAGCTTCCCGAGCCGCCGAGAGACAGGCTTGCATATGTAGACGGCTATGGCAACATGAAGCTTTCCACCAGGAGCTCTGATCTCACAATCGGAACCGGAAGCGATATTGAAATAGAAGCAGGAGGGGTATCGCTGCAGGGCAGATATGCGGAGGGCATGTTCAGCGTGAAGGAAGGCGATATTTCTGTTGCTCCTGGTTCGTCAGGACCTGAAGGCGACAGATTCATAGAGATAAGTGTAAGGCTTGGAAATGCGTGGAAGAGGTTCGGATGCCCGAAGATAGAAGAGAGGGTAACATTTACACAGATATAGCTCTCAGCCAATTTTTGAATCTGGAATGGGTAGGTGCGTGATTTACAGTAGCGTTTTCAGAATACGCCTATTCCGAAGAACTTCAGCAATATGAATACTGCAACCATTAGTATTGCCACATCGAAATTATCGTCTATATGATATGGCTGGCTCTCGAATAATGAGGATACTATGGCAAGGAGTACGGCAAGTGGTCCGATGAATGCATATGAGATTGCCAAGACGGTAAGGAAGTATACTGCTGTGCCTCCTGTGCTTTTATTATGGTTGTATGGAAGTTTTGGCGTCTTCACAGATATTCCGAAAAGGGTAGAGAGGGAATCTGCTATGAATATTGCCGAAAAGACAGCGAGGACTGCATTTCCGGTTAGGAACGATGCTGTTGCAAGCGAACCTATTGCAAGCCATCTGGCCCCTGATCCCAATGTGGTCTCCGAACGTTCAAAACTGTTTATAAACTTTGATACCTTCCCTGATTTGTTTATTAATGCATAATTGCCAAAGATTGAGCCGATTATTACAAACCAGAAGAGCACAGCGTCTGCGATGCTGCTTTTCAGGATATAAAAAACAGATATAAGAAATACTCCTGCGACTATCTGCACTGCGTTTCGCCTCAGTTCGTTCTTTTTCTCGTTTTTATGCTTTCTTGTTTCGAGGAGATTGGAGGCGCTTAACATGCCCAGAAATAGGGATTGGAGCACGAATTCGGGACCTGCCGTGTATGAAACTGCCGCGTATAAAATCCCTATGAATATAAAGAGATAGCATAGCTTCTTCCCGTAAGATGCTATTATTGCATTGAAGATTATCACGCCGCTTAACAGCAGGGCTATGTCTG
>JAJZKQ010000035.1 GCA_021804095.1 Microcaldota archaeon
CTCCTCCTAGAAGAGATACTGAGCAATCTGAAAAGATAGCCTTCCCACGTGGGATTTTATAACTTAATGAATAATTATCCTCATGGACCCATCATATGTATATGAAGACAAAACCATTGCAATACTCCTTCTGGCGTTTTCAATCGTACTTCTCGCAAACGGAATCTTCGCGATAGAGCAGTTTTCGGTTCAATACGGAGTAGGCGCAGGCGCATTGCTGGAAAGCAGTGCATACAATATAAGCGTTATACCTATCCTTAGTACTATAACTTCACAAATACAAACAACTTACCAAATGGTGCTTGAGTCAGTCTTTATGGCTGGCATAGGGTTCATAATGTCATTAATGGCATTCTACCTACTAACTCATAAAAACAGCAGATATGGCTCATACATACGGCGCCATGTTCCCGTCCATATAATGCTTGCAATAGTATACCTTTCAATGCTTGTAATAATGAGGTCAACTGCAGTTGTCAGAATATCAAGCCTTGATTCCTACCTCACATACATCTCAATATTCCTCGCCATAGCCTTCGACATATATCTAGAATATGGACTTCGCAAGTATGAATCATCAAGGAAGCTCTCCGGAAACATATCAATAAATCCGCTTACTCCTTTTGGAAACATAATCCAATTGAAAAACACAATATTCGAGAAGCTTCAGGGGGAGGTAGGCATTGTAGATAAGCATTTCAACTCAACAGCGCTTTACAACCTCTACCGCCTAATCCCTACTGACAATCCAAAGATAAAATCAATAAAAGTACTGACCTCCGAATCCATGCTGGATTCAAGATTCGGTCAAAACTACTATGACTTCAAGGAGGAGTTTAAGAACACCGGGATAAATTTTGAAGTAAAAGTAATGACAGAAGCAGATGCAACTGCACAACATGAACGTTTCATTCTTGATGACAACTGCTCATACAAAATACCCCCTTTCAACATAATAAATAAAAAAAGCGAACATATCACAAGGATAAACACTAAAGACTCAAGGTCAAGGTTCGAATACCTGTATCAGAACTCAGTTAAATTTGAAAACCTGAACTCAAGACCAAAACCATAAGTCTTCAACCAAACAAATACAAATAAAATAAGAACCGCAATAAAATAAGAAAATAAATATTAAAATTAAACTGTTTTACCTTAAGGGCAGCATGAAATTATTCATGCCACTAATTCTGCTATAGCAAACCTTGCCCTTACTTCGGTAATCTTGGCCTTTACTGTGTCTCCCTGTTTTGCTCCGGAAACAAAGATTACGTATCCGTCTTTCTTTGCTATTCCGTCTCCTTTCGAAGCAACAGCCTCTATTGTAAGATCAAGTTCATCACCGACCTTAACGGGCTTAGGCAGGAAATAGTTAGGTTTCATTCCTGGTCCTTCTCTTCTTTCTTCTCTGTCTTGTCTGGAGTCTCCTCCAAATTCTCCGTTCATTCTATTTTTCCTCTGTAGGATCAGCTGTGCTTTTCAGCCATGCTTTACTACGTAATATTAATTACGTTAATCTGCTTTATAAATCTATCGTGGCAGCGATAAAAACAAAAACAACACGTTTCTTTTCTTCACCACATCTCAATGATGGCCAAAATCCCACTTCTTCCCAATTTTATCGGAATCTGGCCGTATTCAAACTTCAGGATTACTGGCTTCCCGGCTTGGCCTCTGTTATGGATTCGGCTATCTTCTCCTGTTTTTGGAATACCTTTATGACTTCCTTCATCTTCGGATTTATGTTATACCCAAGATCATAGCCTCTTTCAGTCCTTATATGTGTAGGTTGAAGTACATTCAGATGCATAGAGAGGTTCCTCAAAGTCAGGATAAGTGTTTTCCTAGTGAAGCTCTTGCCCAACATCGTATACAACTCTCTTGTAGTTCTAGGCGATTTTATCATAAGCAGTTTAAGGACAGCGTAGTTTGGTTTACTCAGAAGCTTTCTTATAAGCCAGATATCATCTTCATCTTTTGATTTTTTTGAAACGGTGTTAACCATAGCGACACACACAAGAGATATTCTCTGTTAAGTTTTATAAAGGTATATTTTATTTACTCCGATTCTAGAATTGTCCCTTCAATGCTTCTTTCTAGAAAGATATATAAATCTTAATATATACTAATATATCCAAACATATACTTAAGTAAAAAGATTATATTATGATAAACAATATTGTTTCATTTATCCGCAGGAAGCCGGAGCAGAAGAAAGAAGCAAAATCTCCTTTAAACTTCGTGCTTGAGGATCCCGTCCAAAGCGTGCTCAAAGACAGCACCAGCCAAACCCTGTCCAGAAGGTTCATCATGCACAAAAACTCATACTTCTATCTTATAGGCAATTATGGTTTCAGTTCAAAGGATCTTGACCTTATGTCTATTGCAAAAGCTCAAGTGATAGATGTACTCTCTTCAAACTTTTCAATACCCGAAGAGCCTTCCATCGAAGATTCAAGGAGGATTGCATTTGCAAAACTATCAGAGCTTACAAATACTAATGATGCCGATTATCTCTCATATTTTGTCGCGCATGATACCGCAGGCTCCGGACCATTCAGCATATTGATGGAGGACAAATCAGGCATAGAGGAAATAGAGGTCAATGCTCCCTGTTCTCCAATAACCATATACTCATCTGAATATGGAAGGTGCCAAACAAATATTCGATTTACCGGAGAGCCAGCATTCAGACATTCTGTAAATAAGCTCATCCTAAAATCCGAAAAGGAATTAAACGAAGATTTTCCTATAATAGACGCGCAGATATCAGAATCCAGAGTACACGCGCAGATGCATCCTTACGCTTCATCCGGAGGAGCCGCATCAATCAGGATAGGCAGAGGCAAACGCATAAGCTTTAATTCCATGTTAAGCATGGGAACAATGGACATAGAGACAATAGCATACCTCTGGACAGCTGTAGACGCGGGGATGAATATGGTAATCTCAGGGTCTCCCGCAAGCGGCAAGACAACAATGCTGGGATCACTCTCGAGGCTGATTCCACAAACCTGCAAGTCTGTAATAATAGAAGAGGAGATAGGTGAACTTGATATAAATGACGGTATCCAAAATACAGTATCTCTGCGTGGCAAAAATGACGGAATCTCAAACACAAGATCCCAGATGATAAATGCTCTTCGCATGCGTCCGGACTGGATGATAGTCGGAGAGATAAGGGGCGAAGAGACCAAGGACCTCTTCGCAGGCGCAAACATAGGCATTCCATTCCTCACCACCATGCATAGTAACTCAGACGGCTTTTCTTCCATAAAAAAACTGATGGTAAGACCGATGTCAGTCGAGCCGGGATCTGTATCAATGCTTGATGCATGCATCTACATGCGCCAGAACGGGATAAATTCCAGAATAATATCCTCAATAATGGAATACATGTGGCTGAGCAAAGCAGAGACAGAAGATGGCACACCTCTGGGAAATGGGGACTCTGTCGAAGGCAGGATCGTATGCTCGGAAGGAAAGACCTCAAGAAACAATATTATCAATTCAAAAGCCCTCTTACGCTTTTCATCAAAGAACAAAATCACAATGAACTCGGCAAAATCCGAAATTGCAAAACGAATAGCATTCCTAAAAGAGAGATACTCGAAACCAGACCAGAATGACCCCGCAGCCTCAATATCCGAATACAGATGTGGTGTAGTGCATGAATGACCGAAGAAGAGATCTAATATCATTTTTCTCATTCGTGCTTTTATCCTCCCTGATAATTCTGCATTTCTATGGGAGCATAAACCTATTCACAGTTGCCTTTTTAGCTTCTCTATCGATATTCTCATCCTTGTTGTTTTATGCTATAATCAAGTCTCTGGATGAAAGAATATCCCTTTCCATATTAAGAAAAAAGTTTATCACAGCAATGCACCTGCTGTTGGAATACCATTCTTATAATATCCCCCTCTACTCCTCCCTCCTAAAAATTATCAAGTCATCAGAAGACAGAGAACTAAATGAGATTCTCCTCTCACTAAGCAAAAAAGAATATCTTGAAGGCGCAGAAAAACCATTCCATAAAAACTTTCCCAAACTGTCTAAAATATTCGGCGACTCTGCTCTTCCTCTATCACTGAAGCCTTCGGCTTTACAGAGTTTCACTGAAAAAATCGATTCGGAAGCGCAGGAAAAAGCATCGTCCATAGAACAATATTCACAGAAGTATGCGACTATAAACATGTTTCTCTCTTCTGTTCTTCCCTCCTTTATCATATTCGGGTTTGTGGGGAGTTCAATAATCTCCCAAGGCAATCCTTCACTTCTGACCTTCTCGGTCATAATGCTTTTCGCCCTTCCTGCACTCTATGCATTCGGAAACTCCAGACTTAACGGTAGATTGAATGGATAAAACAAAAATATTGTTTATACTTGCAGATGCACTGGCCATTTTCGCTGCTATAAGATATACTCTATACCTGCTCCTGCTGCCGCCTCTGCTCTATCTAATATACATACGCAAGAAAAGGAGCCCAGATGATCTCAAAAAGAGGGAGGCTCTCCTAATCTCAAGGAAAATCCTAGCAATGTTAGAAACCGGAGGAAACATTTCCACCTATCTGGCATATATCGGCAAATCAGAAAAAGATCCAGGCATAACAAACATTCTCTATCTCCTGAAACGAAAAATGCTGGGCGACTTAAACCTTCACTCAAAAAATCCTGCAAAAGGCCATATCGGCGAGATACAAGAGATGCTTGCGACTCATCTGGAGAATGGAAAAAACATATCCAAGAGGCTTTTTCTCTTTTCAAAAAGGCTGGAATCCGAAATACGCAACGAAGAGAAATTCTATTCGAAGGTAAATGGGCTTAAGGGAATTACATACATGGGCCTTGTTTTCTTTCTTCCCCTATTCGCCGGAATAAGTTCAAGCATACTTGGCACATCTATGGGGTTCATAGGAAAAAATTATGCTGAAATCCAGAATGGGTTTTTACTGACTGTTCTCGCATACATAGCTATAATCCTGTATATCACCGAAACCTTCTCAAAACATGACAAAGGCATATCGGAGAGGATCAGTTCTATACTGCCCTTATTCTCCGTATCTGCATTTATGATGACGGCAACAGCGCACTATGCCATCTCAATATTATAGGTAATCTTATGAAAACAAACGAATTACTGGAAAAGATACTGCCATTGGAAGCGGTTTCGCTTCTCGCACTTGCGAGAAGCAGGAAAGGACAGGGTTCTCTAGAGTACATGATGATGGTTGCAGCAGCAAGCATCGTTATAGTGATGGCTTTAGCGATGATAGTCAAGCTAAAAGGAAGCATGGGCTCAGGAGTCACAATAGGCGGTTCAAACCTAAGCGTTTCAAGCGCAATATCCTCCGAGATAAGCACATTGTCAAAAAACATAAGCTGAGCCAATGGCAAAAGCACAGATCTCCCTTGAGCTAATGCTGTATCTTTCACTTGCCGCTATAGCAATCCTTATAGCGGCATCAGAATCAATACGGATGCTTCCAAAAGCCGAAGGGATCATCTCAACATACTATACTGAAAGACTTGCATCCGAAATAAGTTATGGGATAATGGCCGGAAACACTACTTTCTATACATATGTTCCAAAAGGGCTCTGCAACGCCTCTGCTTCAGGAGACCATCTATATACTCAATATGGTGGGTTCCCAGAAACGGCTTCGCTTGCACTTTCAGGCAGTCCTTTCTGCCCAGGAGGCAATTATACGCGCCTATATCTGGAATACGAAACGAATGGCACTGTGGTGGTATCAAAATGAGGCTCCAGTCTCTCTTCGAAGTGTTCATCAGCATGTTTATCTCAATGCTCATAGTTTTTGCCATACTGCATTATGTGTCAGGAAACTTTGCTTACTCCCAAAACATGACTAAGGCAATACACTCCGCCAATTCCAGCATTGCCGCAACAGAAGCGGCATGCGGATGTTTCAATTCGGGCAATTAGATGAAGCTTCAGTTAATCTCTATGGATCTCATGATGGCAATGCCCATAGTGCTGATAGTATTATTCATAATATCTGCGGGATTCTATGGCATAAGGTCCTCATATGAGAAATCAGAATTAACCTACTCAGGCCAGATAGTACTATACTCCGACTCACAGCTAATTGTACTATCCATATACAGAGAAAATGCAGGATATCCTCAGGCATCGGAAAT
>JAJZKQ010000036.1:0-2031 GCA_021804095.1 Microcaldota archaeon
GACGCCTTGGCCGGGATTCGAACCCGGGTCGCAGCCGTGACAGGGCCGTATGCTGGACCACTACACTACCAAGGCGCTATCTGAGATATGTTTAAAGAACTATAAAAACCCTACTGTATAGTGTAAAACACTGCCGGCATTCTTATCTTTTTTGATTTGCAGAACGTCTTCATCTGAAAGAGTTATTAACCTATCATCAAGCATATAATAAATAATTGGATTACACGCATTATTAATTAAGGCAATACAGGTAGATTCATGAAAGACCAGATAACATTCATAATATTCTCAATGGACTCTCCAGAGGAGACTAACGAATGCGTGAAGGCCCTCAAAAGCAAAAATGTGATAGTATTCTATACCTCTTCAGATCAGGATCGGGAGAGATTACAAAGCATAGCTCCTGAGTTAAAGATCATTCCCGCTCCGGGTTTTGGATATCCAGAGCCTCTCAGGCCATGGGCAGAGGGTTTTGTTTCTACGCCATACCTATTCATAATAGACACTGACGAGCGCATGTCTGATGCTCTCTCAAGCTTCATCTTCACCGAAACGCTTGATGAGAATATCTATAAGATATTCAGGGTGGAAAGCTCCAGAAAGAGCGGCACATGGCAGACACGATTATACAAAAAAGGAAGCATAGAGTGGAGAGGACTGGTTCATGAGCAGCCAGGAGACAGATCCATAAAACTGCCAAAGAACCTCATGATACTGCATAATGACAAAAGCCTGAAGCATTCGAGGACATACAACAGGCTCAATGCCTTTATGCCGCAGTCCACTCTGGAAGTCATAATAAGATCTTTCGGAGTCGGATTCATTCTGGCAGGGCCAGAGGCAATACTTCAGCTGCCTCAGACTATAAAAAATGTCTATAAGCAGAAGCACCTCAGTACAAAGGAAGACAAGGAGATAAGGAGAGCCATAAAGAGAAAAGGCCTTGTGAAGTACCTAAGCCTTGATGATCCGGAAACGATAAGCTCCATAATCTCAAAATACGGAGCTGTGCCTCATGGCACCGATCTGCTTGTGGAATTGATGAGAAAGAAGCATTCAGGCCAGAATCCATGAAGGCATAATCCTGCTTCTCAGCATGCCTGAATATCCTTATTCCAGTACAAACTTGAAGTGGTAGTGGATCAATCCCTCATCTCCGTCAGTATACATCTTTCTGAAGACTATGTTTACCCTGTCCCCTATTACCGGGCTCCTTCCGCTATCTACCACATGTCCCTCTATCTTAGGCCCTTCGTCAAGTTCTACTATGCCTACTGTATAAGGTGCGCTCTCCTTGAAGGTATCGCTCGGAACCCTTATGGTGGTCAAAGAATATATCTTGCCTTTTCCTCCGAGCTTTCTGAGCTTCATTTTAGTATCACGTCCGCAATTCCTGCAGACTATCCTCTGGGGGAAGTATAATGCTTTGCAGTTTTCGCACTCATTACCTACCATATTGTATCTTGTGTCTATCTTCCTCCACATGCTTGCAGATGCTTTTTCCATAATAACCAACCTTCAGTCCACTCTCTCCATTATATGGACCACTGCCGTTGCTCCGCTTCCTCCAACGTTGTGTGTCATTCCCCTCTCGGCTCCCCTGACCTGCCTATCTCCGGCCTCTCCCCTAAGCTGCCATGTTATCTCCACTGCCTGCTTGACTCCTGTTGCGCCTACAGGATGGCCGCATCCTTTGAGCCCTCCGCTTGTATTGACCGAGAGCTTTGCATTAAGCGCAGTCTCCCCATCCTCTATCGCCTTCGCAGCGCTTCCTTTCTTGTAGAAGCCAAGATCCTCCATTGCAAGTATCTCGGCTATTGTAAAGCAGTCATGAACCTCTACAACATCTATATCCTTTCTCTCCATCTTTGCCGCTTTGAAAGCCTTGTCTCCAGCTATCTGTGTGGCCTTTATCGAGGTTATGCTCTCGCGTTCAGCAAGGCTGAGCGTATCTGTAGCCTGCGTGCTTGCAGATATCTTTATTGGCGTATCGTTATACTTCCTGGCTATCTCAAGAGGCGCAAGTATGAG
>JAJZKQ010000036.1:2131-4332 GCA_021804095.1 Microcaldota archaeon
AGACCATGCTCCCATCTCTCTCCAAATCTCGTAAGGCCTACTCCTATAATTGCTACATCTCTCATGGTATCAAGTCCTAACTATCGAACTCCTGTTTTTCAGGTAGACTGCATAGTCTATGTATTGTTTGTCTCTGCTGAGCGTCTCCCTTATCTGCGTGCTTCTCTCTCTCTTTTCGTCTATCTGTTCACTAACCTCTATCGCAAAAGAGTCGCTTCCGGCTCCCGAGCCAAAGCTTGTCATCATTATCCTCTGTCCGGGCTCTGCCTTGTCGAGTATAGCCGAGAGACCTAGCATAGAAGCTCCCGAATATGTATTGCCTATTATCGGTGTAAGAAGGCCTTCCTCCACCTGTTTGGTCTCAAAACCCAGAATCTTTGCAGCATTAAGCGGGAATTTTCCATTAGGCTGGTGAAACACCGCATAATCGAAATCAGAAGGCTTGAAGCCTGTCTCTTCAAAGAGAAGTTTTGTAGCTCCGATAACATGCTTGAAGTATCCCGGCTCTCCTGTAAATCTTCCTCCGTGCGATGGGAAGTTTGCCCCTTCCCTCCTCCAGAAATCAGGGGTGTCAGAAGTATAGCTCACCGTCTTAAGTATCTCTGCTATATTTTCACTCTTGTCCTTGCCTATTATAAATGCGGCTCCTCCCGCGCTTGCAGTATATTCAAGCGCATCTCCGGGCCTGCCCTGGGATGTATCGCTGCCTACCGCAATTCCATATTTTATCATACTGCTGTCTGTCATGCCCATAAGCATCTGTATGCCTGCTGTTCCTGCCTTGCATGCGAACTCAAGATCCGCCGCGGTAATCTTATTTCCTGCATCTATGGCCTGAGCAACTATGGTTGCTGTAGGCTTTACTGCATATGGATGTGATTCAGAACCAACGTATACGGCTCCAAGCTCCCTGGGGTTTATTCCGGAATGGTAGACCGCCCTCCTAGAGGCCTCTACTGCTATAGTAGCGGCATCTTCATCAAAAGCAGGAACGCTCTTCTCCTGTATATTGAGGCCGCGCTTAATTCCCTCTCCATCTTCATTCCATACTCTGGCTATCTCCTCTACCTTTATCCTAAGCTTAGGCACATACGCCCCGTAACCTACTATTCCTGCCATAAATCATCAGTTTAGATTCTTCTTCTTATTAATTAATATACTATGCTATGGCATAAGGCTTTCAGCGAATTTTTCTACTTCCATGCATTTATTGCTATCAGGAAAGCATCTCTTAATCAGGAACCGGAGATGCCATTACCGAATAGTATATAAGGGATAATATCTCTAGATTAGCTGCCAAGTGATAAAATGCATGCTGTAAAATCCAAAAACGCAGATTCAGAAAGAAGCCCGCACTCTATAGAGAAATATCCCTTTTCGGTATTAAAGGATCCTTTTAAGGCAAACATGAGGGAGCTTGAATCTGCAATAGGCAATCTACAATCAGAAGCGTTCAAGGCAGCCGAAGAGACCGAAGGCAATACATATGCTGTTCTGGCAGCCAATCTTATACGGATATATCTCTCAAGGATAACTCCAAGAAAGACCTCAAATCACTAAAGTACATCTGCAGCACTTCTCCACTCCTCGCAAGCATATCTGAGAACCTGGGCTACTCCTGTTTATCCCTTTATGCATAGATATCTGGTCTCATCAAAGAATATGGAGAGCGCCAGAAGCAGTATTGCAGTATCTCTTATCACTATCTGTATGTATCCTGTAAGATACATCAGCGACAGCACTATCAGGATGAGCATTATTACAGCCAACGCAGACGCAATCCTCAAATAGAATCCTGTAAGGATCGCTGCGCCTATGGCAAGAAGCAGTATGCCATGAATAAGTATTGCAGTCGGAGGGCTGATCACTCCAGCTACAAAAGCCGGAAGGAATGCCGACCAGTATTTGGGATCTGTCATCTCCCATATGCCGAATGTTATAAAGACAAGAGCAACCCCAATCCTTGTGAGGAGGTGCCGTACATACTCCTTCTTTACCCGCATTCTGCCGCTCATCACTTCTTCCTCATGTAGATATAGGCGAGTATGGCTATTATGATAATAATTACGATTACTGCTATATACAGGCCAGCGTTGGAGTTACCCTGTTTCCCGGTTGAAGGAAGCGAGCTGTAATTCGAACTGCCCAGCGTAGGCACCGAAGAGGAAGAACTATTCTTTGAAGTGTTTCCAACTCTGCCT
>JAJZKQ010000036.1:4432-6151 GCA_021804095.1 Microcaldota archaeon
AGAGATGACCCAGCAAACCAGAATCTATACCAGAAAGAGCTAGAAGAGCAGCTTAGCGGAAAGCAAAAGATATACAACGACCAGGTGCTGATAGACGGGAAGCCTTACAGGGTTCCTTACAAAATAATAAGGGAGATAGAGTTCAGTGATATAAGCAAGGATCAGCTCATAGACATGGAGCATGCAGCAAGACTGCAATACCGCCTTATGCTGCAGGAAAGCGTCATAAGGGCAAAAGTGGAGTTTGTGAAGCGCAAGATAACTATAGTATACAACCCGATAGGCGCAGAGAACAATAAGCCAAAGTCCACCAAGGAAGATCTCATAAGCTTTATGGAAGGCGAGGGCGTCAAAGTAGACACAAGCAAGATGGATGAAAGGGATTTCGATTACTTCAAGGAGATGTATACCTATCAGTTCAATCCCCCCTCAATAAGGGAGAGGCCCCCATACGGATATACAATGGACGAATGGAGGAAGCTTCGTGACGAATACAACAAGAAGGCAGCCGAAGGCAGGGAGAAGAACTACCAACACTTCAAAGAATGGCAGGAATCATATGCAAGCATGCATCCGAAGGTACTAGGAGAAAGCATCTCTTCAACAGCAGGGAAGAAAAAGGGATTGGCAGAAAGAATATTCGGAAAGAAGAAAAAGGATGGCGAGAAAGGCTTCTGGTTCCATGGCGTCTGAATGCTTCAGAACCTATATTCAAGAATACGAATGCCGAACGGCACATAAAAGCAGAAGAACTGCATAGAAAAGCAAAGCCTAAAGAAATAGATTGCCTAAAAAAGAATGCTGATAAGAAAGCATGCCGCAGTAGCTCAGTCCGGGAGAGCGTCCGCCTGAAGAGCGGAATGTCGCAGTTTCAAATACTGCCTGCGGCAATCTTTGCAAGCCAGCCTTGCGTATCTCTGCATAATTTCAGGCAGAAATTCTCCACAAGCACCTCAAATACAAATTTAAGATTCCGGAGCAATTCTCAAGAACGATACCTATTGCATATCTATTCTGACATTTTTGAGTTCCCTGGCTCTTGTTTTAACCCCCGATTTCTTTCCATCAGATCTCCATAACATCCAACAACTCTTTATATATCCTCTCTGGCAGATCGCCAAAATTCCGGATGCTACAGGTATTGAATGCTCTCCTCCCCAAAATCAAAGTCATGCGTTTTTACTACGAGGGGATAATACAAGGGGAGAACATTACCACAAGTTTCTTAAACTTTTACATCTCTTTATTCCACATATACGTGGATCTGATATTTTATGAAAATACAAAGTGCCTCTGAATTTCTTTCCATATACGGATTTGCAATTTTGGGAATAGCAATATTCTCTATCCTACTATACTTTCTCCTTACTGTCCCAACAAGCGTCGTTCCAAACCAGTGCTCCTTCTCCGGGTACTTCGCATGCAAGGATATCTCAATAGGCTCCAATTCATTAACCTCAAGGGCAGTATTCCTGCTTACCAACCTGCAGCAGTATGCAATAGCAAATGCGTTTGCAACAATAAATATCTCAAATGTAGGTACCTTTGCAGGAGCCTGCAGCCCAAACACAATCCTTCCTGGAGGAGATCTTGAATGTGTCATAAACTTCAATACAAAAATAACACCGAACCAACTTGCAAAAGGAACGCTTTCCCTGAATGACAAAGTATGTACATCAGTAGCAGGAAACAGCTGCGGCTCACAGATTCCGCAAAACT
>JAJZKQ010000013.1 GCA_021804095.1 Microcaldota archaeon
TTTAGGCATGCTGAGCATCTTGAATTTTAATTGGATTATAGAGGAATACTATAAATTCATGCATTTATTATTAGTTAGAAAAATACAACAAATTGCAGTAGATTATGAACAGAGGTGTAACATATGCAAGATCAGTGGGAAGATGTAGAAAGAATAGACCAACTAGGTAAGTCTAGGGACAAGAAGTTTGCCGAATGGGATAGTAAATACGGAAAGGGAAACTGGCGACTTGTTTGGAAGGTGAATGGCGAGGTGCTAGATTTCCTTGGAGCTTGCGCTTTATATGAGGAAGCATATTATCGCTTCCTAAAACAGAAGCCTGAAGTTCTGGGAGCATTGTTAAAGGAGGCTTCAGATATCTATGATGATGCACCTTCGAATATCAAGTCCGGCCTTGACTACAAAATCCAAGAAACTAAATTGAATCATATACAAGATATAGCTATAAGGAACACCGTTAAAAGACTAGGGTTGCGATTTGCAGGCAAGGAGCTGATACAGATAAGGGATAAGGAAGCATCACATCCATTAAGCATGATCCTTTCTCCAGGACAAGTGCCATTTCACGATCCCGGGCTGATAATGAAGCCTGAGCGTCAAGGATGGTGGAAACCGGGAAGCGTAGAATCATTCTATCAGTCAAACAGGATATTACAAGCTCGTCAAAAGATAAAACAATATGATATGATGGAAAACAATAATGTTATGATCATAGGAATTGCGGGGAGAAGCTGCTCTGGAAAATCAACAGTGATAAAAGCGCTTGAGAAGAGATATGAAGGTGGGGTGCTGCATATTGACCAGGACCTTTTCTTCAAGAAAAATCCTGGTAACCAGGAACGACCTGAGTCGTTGATGTTTGACCAGATGACAAAGGCACTTAGACTCCTTAAGGAAAGAAAATCCGCGTTTATACCAAAGCGACCATTTACTGAGGATTTTGTTAGGAAGATAGAACCTAGTAAAATAATTATAGTTGGGGGTCACTTGTTATTCGTGAATAAAGAATTAAACACGCTTTTCAATAAAAAGATCTGGATAGACGTATCGGATATCAACCTGCTTTATAGAAGACTCAAGAAGTTCAATATATTCAGTGATGCGGATAAAAAGACTTATGAGAAATATTTCGGAGAAGTAAGCCAACTAGATTATGTGGTCAATGTAGTAATACCAGAATCTAGGAGATATGAGAAGATACAGAAAGATGCTGCAGATTTTGTCCTTGATGGCAACCTGCCGCAGGAAGACCTGATAACCGCTGTGGAGAACATAATGAAGACTTAAGCAGTTGTTATCCTCTTGCAGTTGCCTGTGATTGTTTATTGGCTTCATTTATGGCCTCATTTATCTTTTCATGTGACCTGTCGCGCAAGAGATCTCTCACTTCTTCGGCGGCTAACTTAAAATCAGGTAACGAAGTGGAGCCATCAAACCTACACAGGGCTATCAGTGCGGCTTCGGCGCCTGCATGAAGTATCGAAATCTTGTCTATCGTATGTGATGTATCATTTTTCCTTACCTGGCCCATGACAAAACGCATGATACTTTATTTTGGCGATTATTGAGGCTCGTTTCCTCACCATTAGCGATCTGTCCCTGCACTATGACACAGACTGCTACCCGTAGCTCTATTATTTTAGTTTTTGTCTCAACAATTTTCATTGTGTTGGTCTCCTGGCAAGGATACCCAATATCCTAACAGGGACCTTCATACCCACTGTTTCAGACGGTAAAAAGAGAAGAGAAAAACCTAAAACATTATAAAACATGGAGTTACTTAATTTGTCAACTTCCTAGTTTCTAATTTGATGGGAGTATTAAAATAGTTTTCCTTCTGAGTATGAAGTATGAGCACAGGTAAAGAATCGGCTTTATTCAGATCACAATCCGCAATGGAGTACCTGATGACATATGGTTGGGCCATACTTATCATCGCTGTTGTGCTCGGAGCTCTCTTCGGGCTCGGAATCTTCAATCCTGCATCACTTGCGCCAAAGGTTCAGCCGGGCAGCTGCCAGATCTATAGGCCTTATGGCCCTGGAACGTCTTCCCATATATCCATACAGGGAACATGCAATAATGAACTGCCCGAATATGTTATGAAATCTACAGGTGTTGGAGGGTTTGTGTTTATTCCTGATTCGAATGCCGAGAGTAGTCTAGCAAACATACAAGGCCAGGCTATGACCATAACTGCGTGGGTTTATATAATGGGTGCCCCATTCCACGATGTTGTAGACAAAGAGGGCCAGTATGGAATGAAACTTAATTATATGAACAGCAATGGGTGTGTTGTAGGATCTGAAAATAGTATCATCTCGGTAAATTCTGTAGGGTTGTGCCTCGAATGGGATACTTTTGCAAACTGGAGTGGAATTTCTTATTTTATACCTGGAAGCGGATTTAAACAATGGATCTTTCTTGCAGTAAGCGTAGATGGAAACAATAAATACTGGTATGCTAACGGAAAGGAAATAGGAAGTGGCACTAATAATAATATAAATACGCCAATATCATATTTCGATGAAAACCTTACCTTTGGTGCGATATCGCAAAATGGTCCGGTAAATTCCATAACAGGGAATCAGATATATACGGGGTTCTCCAGCAATGAATTCTTCAACGGAACAATATCAAATATACAGATATACAACAGTAGCCTTTCTCCTGCTGAGATAAACTATCTGTATCAGGAAGGAATAGGAGGGGTGCCTGTTGACCTTAATAATCTTGTAGGGTGGTGGCCGCTTAATGGCAATACTAAAGATTATTCAGGAAACGGAGAGGATGGAATACCCGAAAATATGATATTCACTAATGGGTGGGCTTATAGCTATACACCGCCTTGAGTGGCTGTAGTGTCATGTATTAATATCTTTTTAGTCTATTCTTATATGTGATTCTCTTGGATTACGATGAACTTTTAGATAAAGCCTTTTCAGAATTGCCTGCCCTTTCAGTAGAAAAGTCGGATTTCGTAGTGCCTGAGGCTGATTCTCTGGTGCAGGGAGGAAAGACTATACTCAAAAACATAGATCAGATAGCAGACAAGGCACGTAGAAGCAAGGATGAGATAGCCAAGTATCTGACGAAAGAGCTTGCGGCGCCGGTCAGTCTTTATGAGCATACCATGGAAATAAGCGCGAGGGTACAATCTGCTGAGTTAAATTCAAAAATAAGAAGGTTCTTTGAGGCGTATGTTATATGCAAAGAGTGCCATAAGCCCGATACACATATAGAAGGCAGAGAGCGCGGATATGTGACAATAAGCTGCGAGGCATGCGGTGCAAGATATACAATTAAGAGCTATTGAGGAATTTTATGTATAAAAAAACAGGAAATCAGGGAGCTGCTCCGCAGCTTATGCTTCCGAGGGGAAACCAGATAATAGGAATTGTGATAAAATCGCTTGGATCTACCAATTTTGATATATTCTGCTCGGATAAGAAGGTTCGCAGGTGTTCTATACCTGGAAGGCTTAAGAGAAGATTCTGGGTTAAAGAGAACGACTTAGTCCTGGTTACACCGTGGCCAGTTCAGGGAGATGAAAGGGGAGACATAGTATGGAGGTACAGCATAATGGACAGGGATCTTCTCCAGAGAAAAGGATATGAGATACCTAAATAATTGATACCATTTCCTATTTTGGAATCTGGGAGAATCTTAAGAAGTTATCTGTTTGAATGATTCATCTTCATTTCTTGAGATTCCATAATTTTTTCTGAAATAAGAGAGGATTACAGATATGTCTCGTTTAAGGAACTCTTCTGCTTTGGGATGGTCTTTTACAACTGCCTGGCCGAAGTCTATCAGATAAGGGACTTCATCTTTCATAAGTATGTTGTATTCACTGATATCTCCGTGGATCAGATCCCTTGAGTATAGCTTCTTCATGTCTTCTAGTATTGAATCGAGCGCATTTACAGGATCGGCTGCGCCTGCGGCCTTGAGTGATTGGGAGGGCTTGCCTTCCGAATCTCCAATGAATTCCATTGCCAGGATATTTCCATTGAAGAGATAGGGCTTGGGAGAATGAAGTCCTGCGGCTTCTGCTATTCTTAGGTTTGAGTATTCTTTTTTGCACCATTCGTTGACAATTCCCGATATGCCTGATTTTATTCGGAAGAATCTCGGGTCTCCGTTTATGTAGTCGGTACGTTTTTCAAAGCTTGATGTCTCAAGCCTGAATATCTTTACTGCAACAAAGTCCGAAGGAACTGAGCTTCCGTGATCAGCTATATATACGTCTGCCTCTTTTCCCTTCGCAATTATGAACTCAAGTTTTGATATTATGTTTCTGGTGAATAGCTTTTTAATATGGAGCATTGTTCTTCTTTCAAAGACGCCTTCTTCTATCTTAAGCTGCTCGCTGAGAGGATAATCCTCCCTTGATGATCTCTTTCTCTTGCTTACCATCCTTGACATTGAATACTACCAGATAAGCATATTATTTAAAGGACAAGCATATCATTCTTTTCTTTTTGCAGAGATTAGGAGTTTCTTTGCTATTTCAGGTATTGTATCTTTATAAAAGGCAGGAGTATCAAGCGGATGGGTTCCTCGGTCTAACATCTCCTGGAGTGCTTTGGCTTCACGAATATTTCCCCTATCTCTGTCTCTGTTTGCCCATATTTGATAGACTCTTATTACATCTGCCTTGTTTCCTGCAACCCAGTATTCCCTAGCTGCGATATTAAACCTCCCATTTTCCTCTGCGCTTCTCGCTTGCCTTACATGAAGAGCGGTAGATACTGCTAGAAGTTGACCCAGCTGGCCATTAATCCAGCGAGGATTGGAATTGAGAGCCTTATCCAACATTATTGAAGAAAGAAGTAAAAGGCTGCCCGGCTGCCTGGATGGTTCGGAATCTACCAGTCTGCACATGGCATTTTTTAGTTCTGGATCGTTTGTAGGCTTGTTATGTAGATATGTAGTATAGTTATTGCAGAATTCTGTTATTCTGGAGGCTTCTCTAATCTGTGGGTATGAGTCTGGCCTTCTGAGTCTAATCGTGCGTGGTTTGTTTATTTGGTCCATTGTTATCACTGGTGCCTAATCTAATTCCTGTTCAGATTTAAAATTGGATTTGATTACATTTATATAGTTTTTCTACATATAAAAATTCGATTGTATGGCAACGCTATCAACTCCACAGACCCAGGCAGGGGTATTAAGCTTTTACGATGCGCCTGAAAAAGGACCCATAATAGGCCCAAAAGTATTGCTTATAGCAGTAGCGGCATTTGCCATATTGATAGTAGTTCTGGATCACTTTATAACAGCATCCTTCTGAGATAAGGGTTAACCATTTGGATGTTTATTGCTCTGCAGTGTGTTTTGGGAGGTAGAACGCATCTGCTTTTGGCATGGAAGGAATTTGTATGATAAAAGATAAACCATATGAGATAATTGAGATAAAAAAACTGACTCCTAGCGTGACATCTTTTATATTTAAAGCGAAAGACTGCACATCTATAGATTTTACACCAGGCATGTTTGCAATGCTTGCTTACAAAAATGAATCTACAGGAGAATCGATAGCCAGAGCATTCTCCATAGCCAACTCACCGCCTTCGGATCAGCTTGAATTTGTAATTTCGTTGATACATGGAAGGTTCACTTCAAAACTTGACTATGCAAAGATAGGAGACAGGTACCTGGTTTCTGCACCATATGGTCAATTCAAGTTCGACATAAATGCAGGCAAGAAATTTCTTTTTCTCGCAGGAGGAACAGGAATAGCTCCGTTTATGTCAATGCTGAGATATGCAAAGCAGCTTAATTCGGATATGGATTCTGTTATGCTTTATAGCACAAAATATGCAAATGAGCTTATCTATAAAGAACAGCTTGAAGCCTACGCCAGAGAATCTGAGTTCAGGCTGATAATTACAGTTACAAGACCGCAGGAAGGCGATGGATGGAAAGGAGAGACAGGCCACGTTAACACAGAGATGATGAAGAGGGAGGTTCCTGACTTCATGGAGAGAATAAGCTACATATGCGGGCCTCCTGCATTTGTGAAGGCATGCAAAGACGCATTGCTTTCGATGGGAGTAAAATCGGAAAATGTCAAGGCTGAGATGTGGGGCTAAAGACGCAGCGGAGGAGGCAGAATAATCGTGTGAAGATTTTTGTGCATTTGGCATTTTCTGAATAGATATTTTGATCTCTTGATGTAGAGATACAGAGGAACTATTTATATATTTAAGACAAGAATAATGGAACATGGATGATAGATACAATCCCAAGGAAGCGGAGGCAAGAATAGCTGATTTTTGGGGTAAGGAAGACATTTATAAATATAAAAAAGATGGCAGAAGAATATATGCAATAGACACGCCGCCACCTACGATTTCAGGAGAAATACATGTAGGTCACGTATATTCGTATTCCCAAGCAGACTTTGCAGCGAGGTATAAACGCATGCGTGGTTTTTCTGTTTTCTATCCGTTCGGACTTGATAACAATGGACTACCAACAGAGATTCTTGTAGAAAAACAGAACAAGATAACTGCAGAGCATGTAGGCAGAGAGAAATTTGTCAGCCTCGTAAAGACTACAATAAAAGATTACGAGCAGAAGTATATTGACATATGGAAAAAGGTGGGAATTTCAGTAGACTGGGATTATTTTTACACAACCATAAGCGACGATGTGCAGAAGATCTCCCAGTATTCATTCATTGAACTTTACAGGATGGGAAGGGCTTACCAGAAGGAAACCCCAACAATATGGTGTACTAAGGAAAAGACTGCGCTTTCCCAGATGGAACTTGAGGACAAGATGCTTAAATCCGAATTCGTAAAGATAAGATTTGATGATGAAATAATAATAGCGACAACAAGGCCTGAGATGCTTCCTGCCTGTGTTGCGATTTTTGTGAGTCCTGAAAACGAGGATACAAAAAAGTTTGTAGGCAGGAAGGTGAAGGTGCCTATATTCGGACAGGAAGTCGAGATATTGGAAGACAGAAGAGTTGATCCTAAAAAGGGAACAGGGGTTGTTATGTGCTGCACGTTTGGGGATGTGACTGACATAGACTGGTACAAGGCATACAATCTTCCTCTCAGAATCATAATAGATGAGAAGGGAAAGATGACCCACGAGTATTTCTTCGGAAAAGGAATCAAGGAAGCCAGAACGCAGATAATAGAAGATCTTGGGAAGAGAGGATACTTGTTAGAAAGGAAGGAAATAGAACATGCGGTCAATGTTCATGAAAGATGCAAGACAGAGATAGAGTTCATAGTAAAACAGCAGTGGTACATAAGATATCTTGACATAAAGGACAGACTAATAGAGCTGGGAAGAGAGCTCAACTGGTATCCTTCCCATATGAGAGTAAGGTATGAGAACTGGATACGTGGCCTGCAATGGGACTGGAATATCTCAAGGCAGAGATATTTTGGAATACCGTTCCCGGTGTGGTACTGCAAGAATTGCTCTTCTCCCATACTTCCTGAGAAGAATGAACTTCCAGTAAATCCCCTTTCTTCAAAACCCAGTAAGGCATGCACTAAATGTGGATCCTTAGAGTATATTCCAGAAGAGGATGTTATGGATACCTGGGCAACTTCGTCGCTTACTCCTTTAATAAACAGCAGATGGTCTCTGGATAACGAGATGCCGGAGATCTTTCCTATGGCATTGAGGCCCCAGGCCCATGAAATAATATCATTCTGGCTCTTCACCACAATAGTAAAGTCTTACCTGCATACTGGCAAACTGCCTTGGAGAGATGCCATGATATCAGGCCATGCCCTTGACCCTAAAGGAAAGGCCATGCATAAATCATTGGGCAATGTGACTGAGCCTATGCCTTTGATAGAGAAGTACGGTGCCGACGCTTTGCGGTACTGGGCCAGCTCTGCAAAACTTGGTGAAGATGCAACATTCCAGGAAAAGGAGATAATTGCGGGTTCAAGATTAATGAATAAGCTATGGAATATTGCCAAATTTGTAGAGAAGAATAGAGATGGTCCTGAAGAAATTACAAATATAATTGATAAATGGATAATATCAAAATTAAGGGAGGCTGAGAAAGAGGCCACCGATATGTTTGATGTGTATAATTACGCAGGTTCAAAGCGTGCAATAGAAGAATTCTTCTGGTTCTTCTGCGACAACTATGTAGAGTTCATAAAATATAGGATATACAATGGGGATAAGAGTTCCAATTATACCTTAAATATGGTTTTTCTCTCTGTACTGAAGATGCTTGCACCTTTTATGCCTTATATAACGGAAGAGATATACTTGGTACTGTACAGCAAGAGTGATGCCAGGTCAATACATGTTTCAGAATGGCCTGACTATAATAAATTTGATAACTATGAAAGCGAGGTTTCTGTGGGAGACAAGATCTGGAAGACAGTTGTATATGTCAGGCAGTGGAAACATTCAAACGGAATGGCATTAAATGCGGAACTTGAGGAGTTGACAGTTCAGAATTTCCCTAAAGAGGGAGAAATGGATCTTAGAGGATCCATGAATATAAAAAAGATTGCTGAAGGAAGAGGAGAACTGGAAATCCCTGGAACTGAAATAAAAATAAGTTTTTCCAAAAGGTAATTTCCGGTTTTCATAAAAGTCATGTGGGCAGTTGTTCTCTCTTTGCTCCCACTAATGATATATGAGCATTAGCATTAAGTGTGGTTCTTTCTTCTGGTACTACACGAGTTGGCGCTGGCACTCTTATTCTCACATCTGCTCCTGCGAGTACTGCTCCCTTCCCAATATCCCTTATAAAATAAACTTCTCCTGACCTTGCATGCTTAGATTTTTCCATGATCATCATGCATACTTTGCTGTAGTATGGTTTATAAAGAAAACATAATATGGGGTACAAAAGACGAAGATGCCTTAGAAGTTTGAGAGAGAAAATATATGAAAATATTTCCTAAATGCATTTTTTTATATATCTGATAAGAAGATAGTAACTACTGATTGCGTGAGATATAACAAAAAAGTTAGAGTAGCAGACGAATTGGTGGATGGTGTTAGAATATTGCTAAGAAAGACAGATGTTGCAGAAAATGAGAAACGTGATGAATTTGCACGGTTGGTTGGAAGATATGGGCACAGGATATGTGATGAAGAAATTGGAAAAATGTATAAGAATACTATAATAAAAATAGTTGAGGCCTTAAGAAATACGGATGTTGATGACTTTGGGGCTATTATAAGAGGTGAAAGGAAGTTATCCTTTGAGGGCAGAAAACTGGGACCTAGCTCTTTTGGACCTAAAAGCAAGGAGACATTTGATACTATTTTAAATTATCTCAGAAATGAGATAAGCCCGAAAGAGTATGGTGGGTCAGAACCCATTACTGAAGTAGTTATTATTGAAATGAAGGAAGAGATTAGAAGAATGGCAGAGAGAATTTTAAGAGATAGAAAAATAGAGGATCCGGAAGGAATTCTCTTGGCAGATATACTTGTACAACTTGCTAAAGAATCTGGAGGAAAATTTTAATTGCCAAGCATTTGGCGGAAACGGAAAGCTGAGATAGAAACCATTATTAACGGACACGACGGGATTTGAACCCGCAACCTACGGCTCCGCAAGCCGCCGTGCTATCCAAGTTACACCACGTGTCCATCATCAGCTTTTTATACATTTTGTTACTAATGCCTATATACTTATCGTGGTATAATGCACAAAGCACAAGGCAAGATATGCTCATCATGTGGCAAACAGACAGATAAATATGTTTTGTTCAAATGTCCGTCATGCGGCAAGAGAGAGATAATAAGATGCAATGAATGCAGGGAGACACATACCAAGTATATATGTGACGATTGCGGATTTGAGGGACCTTAATGGGAAAAGTAGCAACATTATTTAATGTATATGCGAATCAGGGAAAGGAGGAGGAGGTAGTTAACGAGATAAGAGACTCGATGAAGCCTAACAGCCTTTCTGTTGAAGACATAGCTTTTGGAATAAAGATAATAAAGGTCATGTTTATACACGAGGACAGCGAAGGCAGTGACGTACTTGAAAACAGGCTAAGGCAGGTCAAAGAGACAAACAATGTAGAAGTTGCAGAGGAGAGCCTTATTTCCTGAATGCGCCTGCATGTTTTTCTTGTACAGTTTATATCCATGATATGGATTCTTAAACTTAACTTTCCATGATAAACCTAGTTGTCATGAACATAAAAAATATCATTTATATGTTTCTTGCAGGGTTTATGCTGCTGAATATTACAGTAGCACATACAACATATCAGAATCCGCAAAGCTCACAGAGTTATGGATATGCCATATTCAATGGCACAGCATATGCCAATACCAACGCGGGAAGCCTGCCTAAAGGCGCTTCTGCAAGGTCTGTTTTCGGGTGGGTATATCCTGAAGCTACTTCAGGCACGATTTATTCGTATGGATTGCTGGGTTCTGACGAATTGTCGAGCCTTTATATCAACAATAACGGAATGCTTGCATTCCGTGGAGTCTCAAATGGAGCAATCAGCAATTTCAGCGTTGGAGAAAACAGGTGGAGCTTTGTTGGTTATGCCTACCGGACAAATTCCACAAGTATTACATTTTATTATAATGACAGAAATGAAACAGTAACGCTCAGTGCAAATAAATCACTGCAAACTTCAGGATATGCAGAATCATCTATAGGAAAAGAGGCCAATTGCAATGGCCCATGCAATAATTTTGTAGGGTATATTGCAAACCTTAGGTTATACAGGATTGCCATCAATGAAAGCGGTGCAGAGATGCTCTATCTGGGAGGACCTACTCTCGGGAATGAGATACTATACAATAATCTTGCAGCATGGTGGCCGCTGAATGGAAGTGTTTTGGATTATAGCGGAAATGGAAACGGAGGATCCGATTACCATATATCATATGGAAGTTTTGACAGTTCCAAGGCGTTAAGTGTGATCTCAGGAAAGGGAGGAGGCGTGATTGAGACTCCGGAGGGAGGAGTCTATGCTTCGGGAGAGAATGTATCGCTGAAGGCTATCGCCCTTAGTAATTACGTATTTGTAAACTGGAGCTGTACGGGAAGCGGTTGTTATTCCGGAAGCAATTCTACTGCCATAATAAAGATGGATGGGAATATTACGGAGATGGCAAATTTCGTTACGCCGGTATATGTTTTGAATGTTGCAGCCAGGCCGGGAAGCGGAGGAAGAATAGCTATAGAAGCCAATGCAAGCATGTATTCCATAAAAGCCCAGGAGATGATGGAGCCTTATGGAAGTATTGTTAATTTTTCAGAATCTCCTGAGAATGGTTATATATTTATCAACTGGAGCTGTACGGGAAGCGGTTGTTATTCCGGCACTTACTACAACCCTGAGATAACAGTTTATGGAAATGTAACCGAAACGGCTAATTTTAGGAGAGAGATGGTTAATATCTCAGTGATAGCTTCACCGGCAGGAGGAGGAAGAGTATCTGGGAGTGGAAGGTATGGAGCAGGGAGCATTGTAAATCTCATAGCTACAGCAAATCAGGGATATGGATTCAACAACTGGAGCTGTACGGGAAGCGGTTGTTATTCAGGGGATATGGAGAATTTTACAATTAATGCAAGTGGGAACATTGAAGAAGTTGCCAATTTTGTTTCGTCTGCAGCAAAAAACAAGGGAAGCGTTTTAAAGGATAATGGAACAGTAGCCCTGTTAGATTATATAGTAGGCTTCTTGGTTCTGATAATCATAATAGTTGTTTTTGCGATCAGGAGGAAACATGATAAAACAACTGAAGATGAGAGAAAGAAGAAGAAAGGCAATGGCAAAAATCAGGAAGTGAGAAGTGGAAAAACCGTCAGTTGAACAGCCATACTCAATTGGACATTACGTGGTTATGAAGACTCTTTTTGAAGAAAGATATGCCTTAAGTAGAAATTCCTTGTCTTTTTCATTCCGCATTTTTTCTTCCAATGTATTGATCAGGTCTTCCCTGGAGATATTTTTTAAACATATCAGAATTATGTTTGCAGTATGGTAAGAGGTGTCAAGGCGGTATACCTCAAACTTCTCAGAATAGGTTTGTATGAAGAGATCAAGCTCCGGCCCGAGCATCGAACCTATGCAGTTTATAGCAATAACGCCTTTCTCGTTGAGTGATTCATATGCATTTGAAACGAATTCTTTTCCGTGAAACTGAATGGGTATCTTGCCATTCTGGTCATACGCGTCCAATATAATTATATCATAGGAGGATTTCTTTTTTGATATGTATTCTGAGCCTTCGGCGTTCTCTATTTTGATATTGGGCGTCTTGTCCAGGAATTTTGTATATGCTGCCATCATATGCTGGTCAGGTTCTACAGCTACCATATCCATTCTATCATTAAGTATGCTTCCCAATTGGAAAGGAATTGTACCGCCCCCTAGCCCTATCATCAGAATTTTAGGCTTTTCGTGAAGATATGCGAGAGGAATGAAAAAGTCCCAGTATTCGTTAACAAATAACAGATTGGGAGAGATTTTTGAGAAAATTATGCCATTGCATTTGAGTATTCTTAGCCTTCCGTTTTCAGTTATGGTTATTGTCTTGCCGCCATAAGTTTCAGAATATATCTCTCTTTCCTTGCTGAACAATCCGTGAAATCGCATGTATAACACATATGTAGAGACCTAAAGCCAGTGAGCACGCATTGGAAGGACGTATTCTCTATACGAATAAGGTTTTAGGACTTTGGTATCTGGGATGCCATTTCCTTAATCTCTTTCTGCACTTCTTCTACCGCTTCAAGAATAAGTGCTTTTGGTTTGTTTGCTTTGACTATTAGCCTAGGCTGGCCTACTTCAGGATGTTCCTTTGTGACTCCTGCAAACTCAACATTCTTATTTTTTATAAGCTTGTCTTTTATAAGTTCGGCTATTCCCCTGTCTGCATCTACAAACTCGAGTATCATACTCTTGGGCTCGTCCTCTATTATTTTTAGTTCCATTATATCAGCATTGGTACAGATTGAATCTCTTGGGTTTTTAATCCTGAGAAAAGTATGAATCATTTATTGTTAATATAACTATATAAATATTACTAACTTCTCTGAAGCGTGGGGCTTGGAGTTTTTAGTATATGTTATTTCTAATAGGGTTCTTCATATTTTGATGAAAGTCGGAAATTCAACTCAGAGTCGAATAGCCATATAGGCAGCTACGGCCTCAGGCTCTTGCTCTGAAAGGCATTTGGTAACTACATTATAGGGCTCCGCTGAAGATCTTGCTCTTGGTTTTTTTGCGTATGGCATTGTCCATCATGTCTTTTGTAAAGCCTTCTGGTAGTTTTCCGGTCTGGACATAATCGTAAAGTATGAAGAGGAATGTGTTGCTGGTCACGTAATTTAACATCATTCCGAATACTGCAATTACTATTCCGAGGACCATTATAACTGCACCAGATATGGTAGAGGCAGTTAATGCTGCGATACCTACAACGAAAAGAAGAACGCCTGGTATTATGAAGAGCAAAGCATAGAGATCCGAGTATATGATTCCGCCAAAAGTAGAACCGAAATTCTTGGTTATTATCTTGATGCTGTTCTCTATGGATTTTATTGGACCGGTATTGTTGTCTATTATAGAAGGCACTACGAACATGATTGCCAGTGAGAGGGCCATGGAACCTATAGCGCCTACCAGAAGCCTTCCTATGCCTTGTATCCTGGATTCTATTGCTCTCAGAATGGTTATTATTATTGTATAGAATACAGCCCATTCTAGAATTTGAACCCAATACTGCGATGCTTTAGATAGAGCATCTGCCATGGAGATCTTCTTTTTTGTAGTGGAGTAATGCCTGAAAGCTATCAATAATGCAACTAAAAAGTATACAGATACAAATGTCGAAAGGAAGCCGAAGATTATTACTGCTGCAATTATGAATATGCTGCTTGTTGAGAGCGCAAATAAAAGCGGCAGGAAGAGTGCAAGTGCAAGCAGGAGGGCAAGAATGCCGCCAGTTACAGGATAAAGTAGAAGTCCCTTATCATTAAATATCAATTTCCTTGTTGCGCTGCCCAGCTTCCATCCGTTGCGTAGATTCTCGAACATATGATATGCCTCTTAGATAGTTTTTGTTAAAAAGCCACAGGTTATGCTTGATCTGCATTTTATTCAGAAGCTGCTGATATAAATATTGAGCAGATGCTTGATTTGCGGTGATGAAGCATAGGTAGAAGAGCGTATACATGTACCAATTGAATAAAGGCAAGAAACAGATACCTTAAAAACTTTTTGGTGCATATATATTTGTGATATTATGCCTAGAGAAAAAGAAAGTGAAAAAGCAGTTCTCATAGATCCTGAACTTTATATGAAGAGAATGCTTTCATATAAGGAGAAACATGCAGGTTGGTACATCTTCAAGGCTGCATACTGGGCAATCTACGCTTTTGTAGTGGGATTGTTATTTATGGTAGAGGGCATAGGAGGGTTTCCAGTATCGTTTACATTTGGTACTGCACTCGTTATATTTGCAATAATGATGGTAATATACGGGCTCGTTAACGCACTCCACAACAAACTTATGAAGAAGTATGGCTGAATAAGCCTACTCTTCCTTTTAATCGGAAGAGAATAAAAGCAGACTGGTAGTAATGGCAAAGTTATTTCATAATATATATAATGGAAAGTATGTAAAGTACTATCCTATAATACCAATAATAATGATGGTATTTGGGTTGTATTTCGCAACCCATATCGTTCTTGATTCTTCATTAAGCGGCGGGATAAGCGTAATACTACAATCAAATACTACCCTTTCTAGCCAGCAGATTGCGAGTGAGATATCGAATAAGCTGCACTCTCCGCAGCCATCTATACAAAAAAGCCCTGGAGGGCTTGAGATAACAATAACGGGGAATAGCAGCCTTGTAGCCGCACAGAAGAAGAGCCTTGAGTTTTTTGCATTCCAGCAGAATTATACCTCTGCACTATTGAATGAGACTGCATTGAGAGGTTCACTCTCTGTGAATAGCAATAATAAGACAGCACTTTCTCAATTTAACGAACAGGAGGCGATAAAGAATGCCTCACTTGCAAAGATGTCCATCTCTCTTGGAGAGGAACTCTCGTATCTCAAGCCATTTATAGGAAACGTCTCGGTACCTCAGAGCCCTTCAGCACAGCTTCAGCTTGCACAGACAGCATATGCAAACGCAAGCAACATATATACAAAGAGGGTAATAGCGACCCTCCATTCGATAATACCGTTCAAAACCTACTCATACCAGGACATTGGGCCTACGCTTGGATCATACTTTCTTGGACAGCTTGAAACGGTTATAATAATAGCATTCGTGCTTGTCTCTATAGCTGTTCTCTTCATATTCAGATCTGTGGCTCCGGCATTCTCCGTGGTTTTCGGAGCTGCCAATGATATGATAATAGCGCTTGGTGCGATGGGTCTTCTCGGAATCCCTCTTGGAACAGCTAGCATAGGAGGCCTTCTCATGGTTATAGGATATTCGATAGATACTGACGTGCTGGCCTCATTCAGGATATTGAAGATGCATGGAGATACTCCAGAGGAGAGGGCTTATTCTTCAATGAAAACAGGAATGACTATGACTGCTACCGCGATTGTCTCATTCTCGGTACTGTTCATAGTTTCAGTATTTACATATGTGCCAACATATTATGAAGTAGCAGGAGTTGCCCTGTGTGGATTGATTGGAGACCTGTTTACTACATGGCTTGGAAACACTCCATTGATATTAAGCTACAAAAAGAGAAAGGATAGAAGATAGATTGTGATGTCAGCATTAGACTACCTTAAAGACTGGAGAATTGCAATTGTGATAATAGCGATAGTGATTCTTGCCATATTGGACGTAGTACACGGCATAAACCTGGGCATGGAATTTGTAGGGGGAACACAGATACCGATAACTCTTGCACGTCCGGTCAACCCTCTGGAGATGAGCAGCATAACCCAGATTCTAGACCAGAGGATCTCCAGATTCGGGCTTAGCCAGGTCACTATACAACCGGTAGGAAATTCGGGTATTTATGTAAACATACCGGTAACATCAAACGCGGAAATAAATAGCACAATATCAATTATAGAAAAGCAGGGAGTCTTCCAGGGAATAGTAGGAGGCAGGGAGGCAGTAAACGGCACAGGCATATTGACAGGCAGCATAACAAACCCGGCACCTATAGTCTCAGGCACGAACGTAAGCTGGCAGGTCAATTTCTTTGTAACGCCGCAGGCGCAGGCGGAGTTTACAAAAGCGGCGTTTGGACAGGCAGGGAAGCCCATATACATGTTCCTGGATAGGCCAGATGATGCAATTCTCTTGTTTAACAATTCAATACTTGGAGGGCTTACAGGCAGCAGAGCAGAACAGATATCCGAGATGGAAAGCGCTGTGGCATTCGGAAACCAGACAATACCAATAGAATTCGCAAATGCGAATGCGAGCAATTGGGCTTCGCTTTATCCCTTCTTTAATTCAAGCAAGAGCCGCTACAAGACAGTAATACTGGAGAAGAATACGCCTGGATTTGTAATAAATAATCTCACAGCCATGAATTACTCCCTTCAGATGGAAAGCTCCTTGAATATGACTCCGGTATTTCTGCAGGGAAATGCCACCAACCCTCTTCTTATGGATTCTTGGCCTGCGATCGGTCTGCTTTCTGCCCCAACACTTGCACCTGGGCTTACAACAGGACAGGTTACCGGAAATTCAGGATATGTAATACAGGGAGAGGCATTGATTTCAGGGACAGTGCAGCAGAAGATAAACAATGCAGCCAATGAGTCCAGTCAGATAGCTACAATATTGAGCGGAGGTGCGCTTCCCGTACAGGTGATAGTTGGACAGCCTATCACTACGCCTCCTTCACTCGGAAGTCATTTCGAGGTCATAAGCGCTGTTGCTTTGCTTCTTTCAATAGTGGCAGTTGCAATAACGATAGTCATAAGGTACAAGAAAATCTTTCTTATAGCCCCTATAATATTGACTACTGTAGCTGAACTCTTCATAATAGGTTCGATAATGGGTCTTACCGCAACGATAGACCTTTCAGCAATAGCGGGAATGATAGCAGTAATAGGAACAGGTGTGGATGCACAGATCATAATAACAGATGAAGTAATAGCAGGACATAAGGATACTACACTGAAGAGCAGAATGAATAATGCCTTCTATCTGATAATGAGAAATGCCCTGCTGCTCTCCCTTGCCATGTTCCCTCTCTTTTTCTCAGCGCTGACTACAGAGATATGGTTTGCTGGAGCCACCATAATAGGAGCGCTCCTTGGAGCTGCTATAACCAGACCAGCTTATGGTGCGATAGTAAGCAAGAGATACAACCATAATGGGTAAGAGTATGGCAAAACACTGCCCTATATGCAACGCTTCAAGCGATGATGTCGTTTTTGTAGGGGAATTCTGCAGCAAGTGCGCCGGAAAGAAACTTGAGGAGAAGCTTCCCGAACTGATAAAAATAGAAAGATGCAGAATATGCGGAAGGATACAGACCAAGGAAGGAGTGATGGAGATAGACAGGAAGAGCCTTCAGATTGTAATGCAGCAGAGGCTCAATAAATTCAAAGTAAACCTCGTTAGTTACGGGGATGATAAGGCAGTCTTGGATGTTGTAGAAGAAGGATGGTCCCAGCCTGTTGCAGGCGAGAAGGAGGTCAACATAAAATATACCAAGATGACCTGTGAGTCATGCTACAAAAAACAGGGAGGATATTTTGAAGCCACCCTTCAGCTCAGGGGAGATGATGAGAGAGCAGAGAGGTTTGCGGAGAGATTCAAAAGATATATAGAGGAGAGAGGGGGATTTATATCAGAGGTCAAGAAAGTTGAAGGAGGGTATGACGTATATGCAAGCAACAAGTCAGATGCGGCAGCATACCTCAAAGAGAAGGACATAAAGGCGAAGGCATCTTACACCCTTAGCGGGCTCAACAAATCAGGTAAGAAAGTGTACAAAAACACTTATGCGATAAGATTATAATGACGGGAGTCGATGGAGAAAGCGCGAATCCTTATAGCAGTATTTTTAGTGAGTATGCTAGTGTTTGTAGGAGAAGCATTTGCCACGGGAAGCTTCATAGTAGGAAGCCAGAACATATGCACACAGGGGAATTCCACATATATAGCATGCTATAATGGAAATCCGATGAATTTTTCCTTTCAGATTTCTGCACCTTACGCCGTAGGATACGGGCCGTATATAGCGTACGTGTATAATAAGAATGTGAGTGAACCTTTCAGCCTCTTTGGCGGGGCCTGTAGCATACCGGGAGGCCAGACAATAGAATGTGAAGTTACCATCAATCCCCTGCCTCTCTCAAGCGGCAATGGGATTATTGAAAAGGAGATAAGGCTTAAGCTTCAATCGGAACCTTATCCGCAGCTCTATTTCAATAAAAGCATAAATGTTACGATATACCATTATCTGACGCAGAACCAATCTATTTTCCTGAAGAAATACCAGTCGACATTCTCCGAATATCAGGAGGAGAATTATACCTACGGATATTTTTGCTACAGCTATGGGATATGCCAGGGAAATATAGGATATGGCATATCTGTTGCAGGTGCATATCTCGGTTTAGCCTCGCAGAATGCGGCTCTGAATGATATAGAGGACGCAATGAACAATGCCAGTATAGCCAATAGCACATTGCAGGCTCTCAGCAGCCAGTATTCTATATTCTTGAACAATTCCAACTTGATAATAAATAATGTAATAAAAGGACATTACATCCTTGCAAGCGCATGGAATAGATTCCAGCCTGTCAGCGCCAAGCTATACAACTGCAAGACAGGTAACACCACATACGGCAAGAATATATTCACACAGATAGGAAATGCTGAAGATTATCCTATGGAAACGAGCCTGAACGGCTCTTACAAGTACATAAACCTCGCCGATAATATATCCAATTATACAAACAATGCAATAAGCGTCTGTGCCGGTGTTTCTCTTCCTGGGAGTGCTTCCGGTTCTAAAGAAGGATTTCTCTCGGGATTGTCTAATGAAGAGAAATATATCATATTAGGAGTGATAATAGCCGCAGTGGTTGGAATTTATCTGATCTTGAGATTTAAGAATTCCAAGGAAGTTGAGAGAATAAGGAAGCAGATTGAGGACCAGGCTGAAGAGATGCATAAAGAGAAGAAGAAGGAGAAGAGCCTGTCAGAAGAAGTTCCAATGCCAGATGATTCCGATTCGAGAGAAAATTCTGAAGAATCGGCAGGCAGTCCTGAAAAACCACAGCCGCCTGATTTTGGCAACACTCCTGAAAATATGAATAGCGATCTGGGAGGAGAAAGCGGCGGTGCAGGAGGCAGCCTTAAACCTGACTGAATTTTTATTTAGGCAATCTGTTTTACACAATTGGTTGTAATCCCAGTAGATTAGAATGAGAAGGGAATTATTTTCGCAGAATGTCATCTAAGATTGATGAGTCATGATGATCCACCAGGAAGTGTCCTCTTGCAGCGTTTATTGTTGAAAGCATAGCCTCTGTTGCGGCCGCATATGACCAGTTGAGATGCTGTATGGGAAGACCATTGTTGCGCTGCAGGTCGATTGCACCTTCTCTGCTTTCGGGGTTTGCGGGGTTTATTATTTCCTGCTCTGGCATGCTTGAAGAATGTTTGCCCAATACATAGCTTATTATCTCAGATGCGTTTTCAAGATCACCATCGAATGCAAGATATCTTGCATATTCGAGACCGAGAAGAAGCCATCTGCCTCCCAGGAAATAAACGTCATTTAAGTTCCTTAATGGAAGCATGTGCCCTGAAAAAAGATCTTTTTCAATAAGAGCGATGGTCTTATCTTTTACACCTGCACCTATATCAAGATCAGATATCCCGAACCTGCTGAACATGAATATCTCTTCTGAATCTACACCTGCATTGGTATCCGGATCAGAAAAAGGCTTTCTTCTTCTGTATGCTACTCCGTTATTGACATCGAGACGAAGCATTTCGATTATAGGTGTATTGTCAATAAATCCCTCCCAGTGCTCTCCGAGGAGACGGGGGTTTTCTTTAACAAGAAGGCGGGCCAGAGAGCGTTTCCCCGCGTATATGGCCGAAGTCGTATAAGGATGCATGAAATCAGTCTCCATCTCCCATGCGTTTGAAGAAGGAGTTAGTGCTATCTTGTTCAGGTATCTTCCTAAAGTAACCGCGTTGGAATCCAGGAACTGCTTCCGAATATTGGTGAGCGTTCCTAGAGCAAGCCTTTCCGATTCCAGTGACATAATGAATAAAGGCACTGTATCGTGCTGTATGAGCCATTTGTTATAGCTCGTAATATCGTTAAGGTTCTTGTCAACAAAGAGATCCATTGAAGGCCCTACGCGTGCAGGGATGTGTGAATCCAGAAGGTAGTGCCTTTCATCTTCATAAGGAATTTGAATGGTCTGTTTTATCCTCTCTATTCTGCGTTCTATTACATTCATATTGAATGTGTTTATCCTTGATGCCGCTTCGATGTATTTTTTTGCTTCTGATTCTTTATCTGCATCCCTAAGAAACCTTGCAATGTTGAATAAGGATATTGCTATGAAACTACTGTCGCGTATCCAGTGAGGTTTGTATGGGGAATATCTGCTTGATGCTTGTATGTAGCCGTTTGTCCCAATTTCATTTAAGAGATGTTTACCGAACCGCTCCAGGAACGGCATATATTTAGAATGTAGATTCTCTGGCATGCTTAAAGAATGGCTGGTTTTTTCGATTCTTTTTTCATGTATTAGAGTCATTATCATCTAAATAACAAATTAGATTTAATAAGCTTCTCTTTTGAAATTGCGAGTTAGGTCAGTATAGAGTTTTCAGATGAAGGATAATTTCATTCGTGAGAGACAAAGATAGGCGCTTACATAAACTCGCCACATAAATGCGGCTTGTTTTATTCAGCTACAAGCCATCTTCGCGAGGCGAGAAAACCTATGCCAAGGAAAAGAGCTGAGAAAAATACAAGGTACCCGAAATAGAGAAAATTAACCTGGCCGCCGTAAAGGGCCTCTCTTCCTATTGCAGCTGCATATGATATCGGATTGAAGCTGCTGAGTATCTGCATCCATTTTGGGAATAGTGTAGCGGGAAATAAAGCTGTGCTTGAGAACATTAGAGGCAGGTTTATCAGGTTTGAGACAACACCCGGAGTCTGCCAGTCTTTAGACTTCATGGTTATTACAGAGTATATGGACGCAAGGCCTATTCCCATCAGGAATAATGAGAGTATCCATATGAATATGTAGAATGCATTTGTATGGAATATGACTCCGAAAAGCATTGCAGTCACCACCATCACGGGAATCTGTATCAGGCCTCTGCTTGCTGCTCCGAGTACTTTTCCGAGAAATATCGATTCCTTGGGTGCCTTGGTTACAAGTATCCTTTTAAGAAATCCGAAGCGTTTGTCCTGAATCATACTCATTGAACTGAACATGCCTATGAATACCATTCCTGTTGCAAGCTCGCCTGGAAGCAGGTATGAGATGTAATTGCTAGTATGGAATAAAGAACTGAGGAGATCTGCCGGCAGGTGTGTGAGGCTGCTTCCGAAAAATATCAACCACATTAATGGCTGTATAACCATCATCACTACAACTGCGTGGTTTCTGTATGTCTTTTTTACCTCCCTGGCAAATAAAGCATAAGTCTCTCTAAGCATAAAAATCAACTCCTGGCCCGCCTTATTGTGGCGTAGAAATTCATATTCTGTATCTTGCTCGATTCCTGCTCTTCCATGGTGCTTCCGGTAAGATTAAGGAAGACCGTATCCAGGCTGGGTTTAGTGAGCCTCAGGGAATCTACATTTTTTAGGTTTATTCTTTTGAGTATCTTAGTAAATGAGGCATCTCCTCCTTTCAGGGATATGTTTATTTCGTTGCCTTTTCTGTTGGCTTTGATACCTTTAAGATCAGATGCTTTGAAATCCTGGTTTACCTCCAAGGTTATTATGCTGCTTCCTGCCTTGGCCTTGAGCTTCTCAGGAGTATCTATCGCCACTATCTTTCCTTTGCTTATTATTGCTATCCTGTCGCATAGGTCATCAGCCTCTTCCATGTAATGTGTTGTAAGGAAGATTGTCACCCCATGCTTCTTTCTTATGTCCCTTATGAGCTCCCAGAGCATCTTTCTTGTGCCAACATCCAGACCGATTGTTGGCTCGTCCATGAATATTACTGAAGGCTCGCTTAGCAGAGCCATTATTATTTCAAGCTTTTTCCTCATGCCTGTTGAAAGACCGCCTACCTTTTTGTTTCTTGTCTCTTTTATCTTGAAATATTCAAGCATGTTCTCTGCGTTCTCCTCCCAGCCATAGAGCCCTTGCAGGGATGCCTGGAGCTTTAGATTTTCGATTACCTGAAGATCGTCGTCCAATATTACCTCTGAAGCCACCCAGCCCATTACTCTGCGTACCTGCCTTGGCTCTTTTTCGACATCATAATTGCTTATCAGGACTCTTCCTTTTGTAGGAGGGACAAGGGTAGTAAGTACTTTTATTGTTGAAGTTTTTCCTGCGCCGTTTGGACCCAAAAGTCCGAAAATCTCCCCTTTTTTTACGTTGAATGAGATATTGTCTACAGCTATAAAGCTGCCATATCTCAATGTAAGGTTTTTTACCTCTACAGTATATTCCATAGCATTTACCATGTCACGTGATTATTTTGATTGTAAGATACGTAAGAATACATCCCCAAAGCAGTCAGTACCTAATAAAACTATTTAGTAGGATAATATAAATATGGAGGATTTGTTTCGTGTTTTCTTGAAGTGGGAGTTATGCTCTTGCTTAATTTGGTAGTTGCAGTTTTACAGTTTTCTGAGCATATCTTTATATCGCTTTATACTTGCATCTAGTTCTTTTTGATCTAATATACCTTCAAAAACAAGAAGCTGTGCATCTCGGTAGTAGCTTGAATTGTCTCCTACAAAAGAAACAAATCTTAGAAGGGTTCTAAGATACCTATTTTTCTCCTGCTCGAATGTCTTTTCAGTAATCATGTGCGAAGAGTAGAGTCCTTCCAGATATTCGAATGAGAGCAGATCATTGTCTCTGCACAGCTTCTCTATCACTTTTGATATGTATGTGGATTCTATGCGTTCAAGCAGAGTATCGACCGAGGAAGGAGATACTTTGAATGGAAGAGATTTCTCTCCTTTTTCCGCAATAAAATCAGTTATGCTTGTATATTTAGGATACGGGGAGAGGTGATTTAGATGCCAGAGTGCCCATGGGATTATATCTTCATTGAGAAGGCTATTCAGCCTTCTGTCCGCTTCTTTGATATTTTCGGACTTGGAATATAATCCCTTTATCTCAGTAAGCTCACTTCTGAAGACTGATAGTGAATATTTCAGGTTTTTACATTGCTCCATGAGCATCCCTTGTAATATTTGGGAATTTTATGATTTATAAAAATATCTGTTTCAGATATTCTCCACTAGGTGGTTATCGGTATGGCGCATTAAGATTTATGGGATTAGCCTCGCCTAAGTTCCTTTATCATCTTTTCTGGAGCGTGGAAGAGCAGATATGTTGTCAAAGTCGCTATGCTTGAACCATATCTTATTAAATTATGGTTTAAGTAAACCTTAACTTCTTCCCATGATGCGATGAAAGGTGAAATTGGTGCTTCTTCCTTTTCAGTGCTAGTCTTTCCTGCAAATGTTATACCCTCCGCAATAAACATTGTGTCTGTTGTATTAAGCCTGTGAGGAGCGTGCCACAC